>BEIP01000115.1 GCA_002898955.1 bacterium HR39
GGCCGATGACGACGGCGATCTGGCCGGGCTCGACGCGGATGGAAGCGCCCTGGAGGATGTCGGCGCCGCCGTAGCCGGCCCGCAGCCCCTCGGCGAGGAGCAGGCTCACGCCTCTTCCTCCTCGACCGCCACCGCCCCGAGATAGGCGTCGATCACCTCGCGGTTGCGGCGGATGTCCTCGAAGCGCCCCTGGGTCAGCACCCGGCCCTCGGCCATGACGATCACCGGATCGCACAGGCGGGCGACCAGGTCCATGTCGTGCTCGACGATGCAGAAGGTGTAGCCGGCCTCGCGGTTGAGCCGGCGGATCAGGTCGACGATGCGCGAGAGCAGCGTCCGGTTGACGCCGGCGCCGGGCTCGTCGAGCAGAACGGTGCGGCACGGGGACATGAGCACCCGTCCCAGCTCCACGAGCTTCTTCTGGCCACCCGAGAGGTGACCGGCGCGCTCGCCCTCGAGGTGCCGCAGGCCGAGCAGGTCCAGGACCTCCCGCGCCCGCGCCACGAGCTTTGCCTCCTGGCGGCGCACCCGGTCCCGGGAGAACCAGGCGTGGACGAGGTTCTCGCCGAGCTGGCCGACGGGCGGCACCAGCAGGCTCTCGAGCACGGTCATGCGGTCGAACATGCGGGGGATCTGGAAGGTGCGCACCAGTCCGCGCCGGTAGAGCCGGTGCGGCGCCAGGCCGGTGACGTCCTCCCCGTCCAGCAGCACCCGTCCCGCGTCCGGCCGCAGGAAGCCGGCGATGATGTTGAAGACGGTGGTCTTGCCGGCGCCGTTGGGTCCGATCAGGGCGGTGATCGAGCCGGTGGGCACGGTGAAGGAGCAGCCGCGCACCGCGCGCACCCCGCCGAAGGACTTCTGCAGGTCGCGGACCTCGATCACGTGCGGATGCCCCGACTCGCGGCAGCGGGGGAGTTGATGGCGCCGGGCGGGCCGGTCAACGGTCCCGGCCGTCCTGCCACCGGCCGCGCACCTTCCGGTCCCCGCCCCGCGCGATCGCACCGGCGGGCCGGTGGCATCCGTGCGCGCGGGAACGGGCCGGGGCATCGTGCGGACCGCGGGCCCGGGCGGCCCCGGCGCGGCTTGACCGTCGGTCGCACGATCCCGTATCGAGCCTACTGCAGCGAGGTACGACACGAGGGACAACAGGAGCGCGCGGATGGACGGTCTGTGCTGGCTGGATCAAGAACTGCCCTTCCGGCGCAGGAGCGGGCGGGTCGACCTGCTCACGCCCCTCGCGATCACGGACGCCCACGAGGACGATCCGGTCGTCGCGGTCGAAACCGGCCATCCCGTGACCGATCTCGGCTTCCGCTTCCTGCTGCGCGATCTGCTGCAGATCGCGCTGGCCCCTCCCGACGAGGAGGCGTGGGCGGAACTCTGGTTCGCGCCGCCCGAGCCGGAACGCCTGGCCGCGGCCTTCGCGCCCTACCGGCGCGCCCTCGTGCTCGACGACCCCGCCTTTCCCGCGATGCAGGTCCGTCCCGAAGCCGACGACGGCAGCGGCGAACCGCTGCCGCTCGGTCTGCTGCTGCCCGATGCGCCGAGCAACAACGAGCTGAAGAACCAGCGGGCGTTCTTCGCGCACGCTCCCGCGGTCGACGCGGTCGGTGCCGGCGTGGTCCTGCCCCTGTTCTACGCGGACATGGTGCTCTTCCCTTCGGCCGGTGGTGGGTATTTCGGCGTGCCGACGGGCGCGCAATCGGTGAAGTTCGCCGTGGGCGCCGGTTCGCTTTGGCGGAGCCTGTGGGCGAACGTGCTCTCCGGCGACGATCCCTTCTGGCCAAAGGGCACCACCTTCCCCGCGCCCTGTGACGGTGCGGTGTTCCCATGGCTCGATCCGACGCTACGCCGCTTGGCGCTGGGGCGGGGTCCGGCCGGCACCCGGGAGGTGAAGGCCGAGGACCGCCATCCGGCCGCCATTCCCATGCCGCGCCGCTATCTGCTGGAACCGCCGACCGAGGGGCGCTGTTCGCTCACCGGCGTCGAGGGGCCGGTGTTCCGCACCTACCGGCGGTGGCCCGTGGGGCTGCGGTACGATCCCGAAGGCTTCCGGACGGTGTGGGCGGCCGAGCGCGAGACGTGGACGCGCAGCGGCAAAGAATGGACGCAGTCGTCGTCTGAAGTGGTTAAGGTGGAGACGCCGCTGCGGTTCGACGACTGGCTGGAGGCGGCCTTCTGGAGCGAGCGCAGTCCGCCATCGGCCGAGACCACGGCGCGCACCTGGAAGCGGGTGATCCCGGCGCCGGTCGTCCGGCGGGCCGCCGAACGGGTCGAGAAGCTGGAAGCTGAGCTGCTGGTGGAGGCCGCGGCCCTCGTCTTGGAGGGCAAGGTGCCGGCGGCTTCCGCCGAGCGGCGGCAGCCGCTCTATGCGAGGAGGCTGCAGGAGGAGCTGCAGCTGGCCGAGCGGGTCCACCGCCTCGTCGCCGCCCTCGGGGAGATGGGCGACGCGCTGGCAAGGGCGGGGAAGGCGGCGGGCGCCGAAGGGGAGCTTCCGGAGCGGCTTCGCGACGCCCTGCTCACCGCGATGGACGCAGCGGCGGTGGCCTATCCCGCGCGGGTGGTCGAGGCGTGGCGCGCCCACCCGGAGGAGGCCGACTTCGACCTCGCGGTCGGTCGCATCGAGACGGAGATCCTGGAAGCTGCACGCCGCCGGGCCGTCGAGCTGTTCGACGAGGCCTTCCCGCTGGTCACCCTCGACGGCGAGACCCGCCGGGTGCTCGCGGCCCGCCGGGCGCTCGTCCGCGCGCTCCGTAGCATCGTCGATCGCTTCGCCGTGAGGGAGGAGGAGGGATGAGCAAACCCTATGGCATCGTCGCCCTCTGGCACGGGCGGCTGCTGCGTGATCGCGGCGCCCGTGCCGCCATCCGCCGGGCCCAGACGTGGGACGAGGTGCTGACCGTTCCGGCCTTCCTCGACCTGTACAGGCGCATCCACGCCGCCGGGATCCGGATGCCGCCGGAGATCCTGGCGCGCATGGCCCTCGCCGTGTCCGAGGTCGAGCCGCGGGAGGAGGCCGGGGAGGAAGAGAAGCCGGAAGCACCTCCGGAGCTGAGGCCCGGGCGGGTGTTCGGCCGGCCGCGGCGCGGAGAGGACCGGGCCCCCGTCTCCTTCGACCGGCTGCGCCGTCTGGTGGAGACGGAAGAGCCCGACCTGTTCGTGCGGCTGCTGCGGGCCGCCCTCGTCCAGGTGGAGGGCGAGGGACATCCCGTGCACCTCTCTCGGCTGGTGCACGCCTGGCACTTTCCCGCCGAGCGCCTGTCCGCCCGTCGTCGGCTGCTGCTCGACTACGCCGAGACCGCACCGGAGTCCGAATTCCCACAGCAGGGAGAGACGTCGTGAGCGCACCCACCACCCTTTCGCTGCACCTGCTCCTCGCCGTTCCGCCCCACAACATGAACCGGGACGAGGATGGCCGGCCCAAGACGGTGGTCTTCGGCGAGGTGCTGCGCGGGCGCATCTCCAGTCAGGCGCGCAAGCGCGCCCTGCGTTTCTTCCCCGACTTCCCCGAAGGACTGCGGGCGGTTCGCACCCGCGAACTCGGAATCGCGGTCTACCGTCGGCTCAAGGGAGCGGGATTCGACGAAGACCTCGCGAAGTGGGCCGCGCTGGCCGTGAACGCGGCGGCCGGCGAGAGCGTCAAGTTTCCCAGCCTCGAGAATGAGGACAAGCAGAAGGATGCGAACAAGCAGAAGGATGCGAAGAAGCGGGAGGTGGAGCGCGAGCAGGATCTGCGCAGCCCCCAGGGTCTGGTCGTCAGCCAACGCGAGCTGCGCAGCCTGGAGGAGAAGCTCGCGCGTCTCCTCGCCGGGGAAAAGAGCAAACAGGCCGTCAAGGCTTGGGTCGAGGACCTGAAAGAGAACGGCCTGCTTTGCCGCGACGAGATCGACCTCGACATCGCCCTGTTCGGGCGCATGGTGGCGGCCCGGCCGGAGTTCAACGTGGAGGCGGCGGCCTCCGTCGCCCACGCCCTCACCACCCACGCCTTCGCCGTCGAGGCGGACTACTTCTCGGCCGGCGAGGAACTCAACATGCTGGGAGAGACCGGAGCGGCCATCACCTCCTACGCCTTCTTCGGCGCCGGCGTGTACTACCAGCATGCCTCGCTGCACCTGCCGCTGTTCCGTGACAACCTCAGCAAGGGACGCCCGCCCGAGCGGGTGGAGGAGCTGGTGGACGAGGGGGTGCGGCTCCTGCTGCGCGGGCTCGCCTTCGCGCTCCCCGGCGGCAAGCGCGGCGCCTTCGCCCACCACAGCCCCGCCGTCTTCGCCCTCGCCGATCTCGACTCCGGGCCGGCCCTCAACCTCGCCACGGCCTTCCTGGAGCCGGTGCGGGCCGACGAGGACCGGGACCTCGCCAGCGCCTCCATCGAGCGCCTGCGGTGCTTCCACACCGCCCTGCGCAGGTCCTACGGCCTCGACGGCACGAGCTTCGTCTTCAACGCCTGGCCGCCGGCCCGCGCGGGCAACGAGCCGCCCGAAGGGGAGTTCTGGACCTGGAAGGCGTTCGAGGACGCGGTCGCGGCGGCGGTCCGTTCCGCGGAGGCTTGATCCGTGCCGACCTATCTGGTGTTCGATCTCTTCGCCCCTCACGGGTCGTTCGGCGCGCCCTCCATCTCCGCCGCGTCCAGCGCCTTCCGCTGGAGCGAGCTGGAGCCGCCCCGCTCGGCACTGGTGGGGCTGCTGGCGGCGGCCCTGGGGCTCGCCCGGGAAGAGCAGGTGCGCGTGGACCGGGACTTCGCCTTCGCCGTGCGGGTGGACGTGCCGCCGGTGCGCGATCCGGCTCCCGACTACCACACCATCCTGCCGGGACGTGCGCCGGCCGGACGCGACCGCTGGAGCCGCCTGCAGGAGCAGCGCCACGTGCTGGCCGGCGGGTTCACCGAGGGGTCCATCATCTCCCGCCGCGAATACTGGACGGCGGGCTGCTTCACCGTGGTGGTGGCCCGCCGGGACGGCACGGCGGAGGGGCTCGCGGAGGCCGCGGCGGCGCTGCGCCGACCCGCCTGGCCGCTCTACGTCGGCCGGCGCGCCTGCCCGCTCGGCGCGCCGCCCGATCCCGTCCTCGTCGAGGCACCGGATGTCTGTACCGCCCTGCGCACGCGGCCACCGCTGCCGGAACGGCGGCCGGCCTTCCCGGATGCGCTGCGCGACCGGGTGGCGCGGCCCCGCCGCATCCTCTTCGATCCGGGCCTGCCGGGGGCCCCCGAGCCGCTGCGCACGGTGCTGCGCCGGGACCGGCCGGCGCATCTGCGGCACGGCGACGGCGTGCTGCTGCGGCGCTTCTTCGTGGCCGAACGGGGAGAATGTCTGGAGGAGGATCCGAGGTGAGCTTCGAGGCCCGCTGCCGGCTCGCACCCACGCCCGAGGCCCTGGGGCGGCTCGCCGCGATCCTGGGTGGCCGCGCCGACACGCTCGTGCAGGTCCACCACCGGCTGGTGTGGACGCTCTTCGGCGACGGACCGGAGCGACGGCGCGACTTCCTCTACCTCGTCGAGACCACGCGGCCCTTCACGGTGATCGTCCGCGGCCGCCGCGAACCGCGCGACCACGTGGGCGGGCTGTGGGAGATCCTCGCCCTGCGGCCCTTCGCCCCGAAGCTCGCCGCGGGCATGTCGCTGCGC
>BEIP01000116.1 GCA_002898955.1 bacterium HR39
GGCACGCCCGATCAGGGTGAGGCCCGCCTCGCGGGCCAGTTCCACGCCCCAGGCGGTGAACCCCGAGCGCGAGACCAGCACGGGGACGCCCATCTGCACCGTCTTGATCACCATTTCCGAGGTGAGTCGTCCCGTGGTGTAGAAGATCTTGTCGGCGGCGGGGATGCCGTGCAGGAACATGAACCCGGCGATCTTGTCCACCGCGTTGTGGCGGCCGACGTCCTCCATGTAGAGGAGCACGCGCTCGCGCTCGCACAGGGCGCAGCCGTGGATGGCCCCGGCCTTGAGGTAGAGGGAGGGGGTGGTGTTCACGGCCTTCAGGATGGCGTAGAGCCAGGAGGTGCGGATCTCCGCCTCTTCGGGCAGACGGATCTCATGGAAGCGCTCCATCAGGTCGCCGAACACCGTCCCCTGGGCGCAGCCGGAGGTGCGGATGCGCCGCTCCAGCTTGCGCTGGTAGTCGGTGGCGCGTTTGGTACGCACCACCACCACGTCGAGCTCCTCGTCGTGGTCGATGCCGGTGATCTCGTCGTCCGGCCGCAGCATGTTCTGGTTGAGCAGGAACCCGACGGCGAGGTATTCCGGATGGTCGCCGATGGTCATCACCGTAACGATCTCCTGATCGTTGAGGAAGATCGTCAGCGGCCGCTCGTGCACCACGTGCACCTCCACCGGCCGGCCCTCGTGGTCGACGCCGCGCACCGCACGCGTCAGACGCGGGTCGTCGGGATCCGGCAGGAGCGGCAGGCGCGGTGCGGCGGTCTCCCTCATGGCGGCATCCTCCCGCGGGGTCGGGGATGAGCATGGCGGCGCGCGGGCGGAAGTCGAGTGCCCCACGCCGATCGAAGCCGGCGGGCGACGGACGGCGGGCTGCCGCGAGGCGCACGGGGGACCCGGCGGCCGGTCGCGCCCGCCTCGCCCGGCTCGCCGGACGGACGGCGAGCGTGGTCCTCGGAGCACTCGTCCTGGTGGTGCTCGTCCTCCTCCTGCTGCCACCGCCCGCCCGGCTCCTCGATCCGGCCGGCGGGCCGGCCGCACCGGGCCTCGTGCTGCGCGCCGCGGACGGCAGCACGCTGCTCGCCGAAGACCCGGCCCCGGGCCCTCCCGCCGACCCGCCGTCCCTCGTGCGCGCCGCCTTCGAGGCCGCCCTCGGCGAGCTCCCGCGGGGTGTTCCGGCGGTGCTGGGAACGCCCTGCGCGGACGGCGGTGCATCGGGACCGCTCTCGCTGCGCCTCGCCGATACCCTGCTCGCGGGCGATCCCGGCTCCTCGCTGCGCTGCCTGCGCGTGCGGCTCGCGGCGCTGTGGTTCGAGCTGGGCCTGTCCCCCGAGGAGCACCTGCGGGCGTGGCTCGCGCGGGCGCGCATCGGCACCGCCTTCGGCGTGGAGCGGGCGGCGCGCCGCTACTTCGGCCGGCCGGCGAGGGAGCTCGATCCGCTGCAGGCGGCGATGCTGGCGGGGCTCGCGGGTCTGCCGCCGCATCTCTCGCCCCTCCACACCCCGGCTACCGCCCGCCGTCGGGCGCGCGAGGTGCTCCTTGCGCTGGCGGCCCGCGGCGTGCTCTCTCCCGCAGAAGCCGAGCGCTGGGCGCGGGCGACGCTGCATCTCGGACGGTGGCCGGAAAGCGGGCGCGATGCGGTGGATGCCGCCCTGCGCGATCTCGTACGCTTCGGTCCGCCCGCCGGCGAGCTCGTGGCCGAGACGGCCGTCGATCCCGCCCTGCAGCGGGCGGTGGAGCGGGCGGTCGCGCGGCACCTCGCCGGCCTGCCGCAGGTGGAGGCGGCGGTGGTGGTGCTGGATCCCGGGGGGCAGATCGCGGCGCTGTTCGGCGGACGCGCGCGCATCGGCCCGAACCGGGCGCTGGATCTGCCCCGCCAGCCCGGATCCGCGTTCAAGCTCCTGGTCTATGCCGCCGCGCTCGAGGCCGGCTGGCGGCCCGACGATCCGATCGAGGATGCGCCCGTCGTGATCGACGGCTGGAGCCCGGGCAATGTCGACGGGCGCTTCCACGGCACCGTCACGCTGGAGCGGGCCTTCGCGCATTCCTACAACGCCGCGGCGGTGCGCCTGCAGGAGAGAGTGGGTCGTGCGCGGATCGTCCGCCTCGCCCGGGCGCTCGGCATCCGCGCACCGCTCGCCCCTCTCCCCTCCCTCGCCCTCGGCACCCGGGAGCTCACGCCGCTGGAGCTGGCCCGGGCCACCTGGGCGCTGGTGCACGGACGCACCACCACCGCGCCCACCGTCGTGCGGGTGTGGGAGGCCGGTCGCCGCGCGTTCGAGACGGCCGAGGCCGGAGCCGCCGTGCCGGTCAGCCGGGGGACGCGCGAATCCCTGAAGCGCATGATGCGCGCGGCCGTGCGCTCCGGCACCGCCCGCGAGGCGGCCGTGCCGGGCCTCGACGTCGGGGCCAAGACCGGCACCAGCCAGGACGGCCGCGACGGCTGGATCGCGGGTTTCGCCGGCGACCACGTCATCGCCGTGTGGGTGGGACGGGACGACGCCCGGCCGGTTCCCGATCTCGCCGGCGGCGGCGTGCCCGCGCGGATCTTCCGTGATGTCGCGGCGTCGCTGACGACACCCGGAAGTTGAACCGGCGGCGATCGGCCGCGGATCCGAAGTTGCATCGCGGTACGCCACCACGCTCTTTCGACTCGACATGTTCCTCGACATCGGTACAAAAGTACGACGTGCGGACCTGCGCGCGGTCACGAACGGTACGACCCGTGATGGGCGCACGCGAACGTCGTGGACAATTGCAGATTGAGCCGAGATGGGCCGCACGTGGAGATGGCTGGGTCTGTGGCTGGCGGACGCCGTGCTGGCGGCGGCCGTCGTCTACGCCTTCTACTTCCTGCGCTATGCCGACGCGGAGGCATGGGCGCGGGAGGTGATGCGCTACGCACCCCATGCTCTGCTCTTCGCCGGTGCCCTCACCCTGGCGGTGGCGGCCTGCGGCGGCTACGAACCGAGGGTGGTGCGAAGCGGCAGCCTCACCCTCTCGCGGCTGCTGATGGCGAGCGGCCTCGCCCTGCTGGCCCTCGCCTTCGTCGGGTTCCTGCTGCGGGATCTGCTGCTGTGGCGCAGCGCGGTGCTGCCGGCGCTGGGCCTGTCCGCGGCCCTGCTCTGGCTGGTGCGCATGGTGTTTTCCCGGCTCCACGCCGCTCCGGCCGTGGCCCGGCGGGTGGCGGCCATCGGCGACGAGCCCTTCCTCTCGCGCCTTCGGGCGATCGCCGCGGAGGGTTCCTTCCTGCTGACGGAAGCGCGCGCGCTTGCGGAGGTGCTGGAGCTGGACGCGGACTCGGCGCGCGCCTTCGCCGACCGCCTCGCCGCGACGGGCGTCGATGAGCTGGTGGTGGCCGCACGTGACCGCCGCGGCCGTCTGCCGCTCGAGCTGCTCATGCAGGCACGGCTGCGCGGCATCCGGGTGGCCGACTACGCCGAAGTGTTCGAGCGCGAGACCGGACGGGTGGACCTCGATGCCGTGCGTCCGAGCTGGTTCGTCTTCTCGGAGGGCTTCGAGGGAACGCGGCTCGAGCACTTCGCCAAGCGCCTCTTCGACCTCTGCGCGGCGCTGACGCTCCTCGTCCTGACCGCTCCACTGCTGGTCCTCGCCTGCCTCGCCATCTGGCTGGAGGACGGGCGGCCCGTCTTCCACGTACAGGAGCGGGTCGGGCTCGGCGGCGCTCCGTTCCGGCTCGTCAAGCTGCGCACCATGCGCAGGGACGCCGAGAGGGACGGTCCGCGCTACGCGGCCGAAAACGATCCGCGGACCACCCGCGTCGGCCGCATCCTGCGCCGCTTCCGCATCGACGAACTGCCGCAGCTCTTCCACGTGCTGGCCGGCGAGATGAGCTTCGTCGGCCCGCGTCCCGAGCGCCCCGAGTTCGTACGGGAACTCTCGCGCGTGCTGCCCTGGTTCGAGCAGCGCCACCGGGTCAAACCGGGCCTTGCCGGCTGGGCCCAGCTCAACGCCCCCTACGCGGCGGACATCGAGACGGCGCGGCTCAAGCTCGAATACGACCTCTACTACCTCAAGCACTGGAGTCTGGCCTTCGACCTCGCCATTCTGCTGCGCACCTTCCAGGTGGTGGTGTGGGGCAACGGTGTGCGCTGAGCGGCCGCGGGTCCTCCACGTCTTCCCCACCTTCGCCGTCGGCGGGGCGCAGCGGGTCGCCGCGGCGGTGATGCGGGCGAGCGCACATCTGTTCGAGCACCACGTGCTGGCCCTCGACGGCCGCTTCGAGGCGGCGCGCGGACTGGACGGGATCGCGCTCCACGACGGCCGCGCCTTCCCGACGCTGCGGGCACGGCGGAGGTTCCTGCGCGAGGGCGGCTTCGCCCTGCTGGTCACCTGCAACTGGGGCAGCTTCGACTGGGTCCTCGCCGCCCACCTGCCCTTCACCCTGCTCCCCCACGTCCACAGCGAGCACGGCTTCGGCCCCGACGAGGCGCGCCGCCGCCACCTGCGCAGGGACTTCGCCCGGGCGGTGCTGCTGCGGCGGGCCCGGGCGCTGCTCGTGCCCTCCCGCACCCTCGTCCGCATCGCCCGCCGCGGCTGGGGTCTGCCGCGCCGTCTGGTGCGTTACGTTCCGAACGGCGTGCCGCTCCTGCCGCCGGCCGAGCCGGAAAGACGCAAGGACGGCACCGTGGTCGTCGGCGTGGTGGCGCCGCTGCGGCCGGAAAAGCGCATCGACCGGCTGATCGAGGCGCTGGCGCTGCTGCCGCCGGAGCCCGCGGTGCGCCTCGAGATCGCCGGGGACGGACCCGAACGCCCGCGGCTCGGGGCGCTCGCCGCACGGCTCGGCGTGGCCGATCGCGTGACCTTGCTCGGGCACCGCGAGGACGTCGCGTCGGTGCTTCGCCGCTTCGACGTCTTCGCCCTCGCCTCCGACACCGAGCAGCGGCCGCTGTCGCTGCTGGAAGCGGCGATGGCGGGTCTTCCGGTGGTGGCGCGCGACGTGGGGGATGTGCGCCTTATGGTCGCACCCGCGAACCGGTCCTATATCGTTTCGGGTGGCACCGCCCGCGAGCTGGCCGCAGCGCTCGCCGAGCTCGTCCGGGACGCCGCCCGTCGCGCGCGCCTCGGGGCGGAGAACCGGTCCTTCGCCCTGCGCTTCCACCGCGAGGAAGCCATGGTGCGCCGATGGATCGGCGTCCTGTTGCGGGCGCTCGGGACGGAGGACCATGCCGGGCCTGCAGTCGACCCTGGCCGCCGTGCGATGGCCGGATGCGGCGCGCTTCCTGCGCGCGCTGCGGCGGTTCCTCGTCGCGGATGAGACCGGCCTTCTCGCCGACCACGGGCGCGTCGGCCACTACACCCTCGCCGTCACCCGCTGGGTGGCCGTGGTCGGTCAGCTCTTCGCGGTGCTCTTCGTCCATTTCTCGCTCGAGATCCCGCTGCCGCTCGCGTGGCTGCTGCCCGCCATCGCGCTCTCCATCGCCCTCAACCTCGCACTCGGACTGCTGCTGGGCTGGCCGACACTGCTGGCGGAGCGGGCGGTCGGCGTACTGCTCTCCTTCGACGTGCTCCAGCTCGCCTAGCTGCTGTTCTTCACCGGCGGCCTCACCAACCCCTTCGCGGTGCTGATGCTGGTGCCGGTGGCGCTCGCGGCCGGC
>BEIP01000117.1 GCA_002898955.1 bacterium HR39
AGGTGCGCTACGAGGGCTACGGTCCGGGCGGTGTGGCCATCATCGTCGAGGCGCTGACCGACAACCGCAACCGCACCGCCGCGGAGATCCGCGCCGCCTTCTCGAAGAACGGCGGTTCGCTGGGCGAGACCGGCAGCGTCGCCTTCCAGTTCGAGCGGGTGGGCATCATCCGCTATCCCGCCGAGGTGGCCGACGAGGAGACCATGCTGGAGGCGGCGGTGGAGGCCGGCGCCGAGGACGTGGAGAGCGGCGAATCGGGCCACGAGATCCGCTGCGCGCCCGAGGACCTCGCCCGGGTGCGCGACGCGCTCGAGGCGCGCTTCGGCACGCCGCTCGAGGCCTATCTCGGCTGGAAGCCGACGGTGACGGTGCCGGTCGACGCCGAGACCGCGAAGGGCCTCTTCCGGCTGCTCGAGGTGCTGGACGAGAACGACGACGTCCAGCGGGTGGTGGCCAACTTCGAGGTGTCGGAGGAGGTGCTGGCGGCGCAGGCGGGATGACCCGCATCCTCGGCCTCGACCCCGGGCTCGTGCGCACCGGCTGGGGCGTCGTCGAGACCCGCGGCGCGGAGCTCTCCTTCGTCGCTGCCGGCGTGGTGCGCGTCCCCGAGAGCGGGGCCCTGGCCGAGCGCCTCTTGGCCCTGCACCGGGGGCTGATCGAAGTGCTGCAGGCCTACCGGCCGGCCGAGGCGGCGGTGGAGGAGACGGTGGTCAACTGCAATCCCGCCACCTCGCTGCGCCTCGGCCACGCCCGGGGCGTCGTGCTGCTCGCCGTCGCCGCCGCCGGTCTGCCGGTGCACGAATACGCCGCCCGTCACGTCAAGCGGGCGCTGACGGGTACCGGCGGGGCATTCAAGGAGCAGGTGGCCATGATGGTCCGCACGCTGCTGCCCGGCTGCCGCACCGTCGCGCCCGATGCCACCGACGCGCTGGCGGTGGCCATCACCCACGCCCACCACCGCGAGACGGCGCGGCGCATCGCGGCGGGGACGGCCCGGTGATCGCCCTGCTGCGCGGCCGCGTCGCCTGGATCGAGGCGGACGCCGCGGTGGTGGACGTGAACGGCGTGGGCTATCGCGTGCACTGCCCCACCCGGGTGCTGGAGCGCCTCGGCAGCGGCCAGCAGGTGGAGCTGCGCACCGAGATGATCAGCCGCGAGGACGGCATCTTCCTCTACGGCTTCCTCGACGCGGCGGAACTCGCCTGGTTCCGGGTGCTGCGCAACGTCCAGGGCGTCGGCGCCCGGCTCGCGCTTTCCCTGCTCTCCACCCTCTCGCCCGACGACCTGCAGACGGCGGTGGCCGCCCGCGACCACGCCCGCCTCGCCCGTGCGCCCGGCATCGGCCCGCGCCTCGCGCGGCGCATCGTCAGCGAGCTGGAGGCGCGCATCGGCACGCTGCCGGCGGCCGCCAGCGCCGCCGCGCCGGCTGCGGTCGGCGCCGCGGCCGGGCCGGTGGCCGACGCCGTCGCCGCCCTCGTCCATCTCGGCTACGGACGCAGCGAGGCATGGTCGGCGGTGGCGCGCGCCCGCCGCCGTCTCGCGGAGGCGGGCGAGGGCGAACCCTCCGTGGACCGCCTCGTGCGCGAGGCCCTGAAGGAGCTCGCCCCGTGAGCGATCGCATCACCACCCCCGAAGCGCGCGAGGACGACCTCGACACCGGCCTGCGGCCGCGGCGGCTTTCGGCCTTCATCGGCCAGTCGCGCCTCAAGGCGAATCTCGAGGTGTTCATCGAGGCGGCCCGCAGCCGCGGCGAGCCGCTCGACCACGTGCTCTTCGCGGGCCCGCCGGGGCTGGGCAAGACCACCCTCGCCCAGATCCTCGCCGCCGAGCTCGGCGTGGGCTTCCGCATGACCTCGGGGCCCATCCTCGCCCGTGCCGGGGATCTGGCCGCCATCCTCACCAACCTGCAGCCGCGCGATGTGCTGTTCATCGACGAGATCCACCGCCTCGCTCCGGCGGTGGAGGAGATCCTCTATCCGGCGATGGAGGACTACAAGCTCGACATCGTCATCGGCGAGGGCCCCGCGGCGCGCTCGGTGCGCATCGACCTCGCTCCCTTCACCCTGGTGGGGGCCACCACCCGCACCGGCCTTCTGACCACGCCGCTGCGCGACCGCTTCGGCATCCTCGCGCGGCTGCAGTTCTATTCGGTGGACGAGCTCGAGGCCATCGTGCGCCGCGGCGCCGCGCTGCTCGCCCTCGAGCTCACCGACGAGGCGGCGCGCGAGATCGCCCGCCGGGCGCGCGGCACGCCGCGCATCGCGACCCGCCTGCTGCGCCGGGTGCGGGACTTCGCCACGGTGCGGAGGGTGAGCCCGGTGGGGGCGGATCTCGCCGCCGAGGTGCTGGAGGAGCTCGGCATCGACCGGCTGGGGCTCGATGCCCTGGATCGGCGCTATCTGCGGCTCGTCGCCGAGCGCTACGGGGGCGGGCCGGTGGGGATCGACACCATCGCTGCGGCGCTCTCCGAACAGCGCGACACCCTCGAGGAGACGGTGGAGCCCTATCTGCTGCAGCAGGGGCTGATCCAGCGCACGCCGCGCGGCCGCGTGCTCACCCGCTTCGCCTTCGAGCACCTCGGCCTCGTGCCGCCCCCGGCCCTCGACCAGCCCACGCTGTTCGGCGGAGAAGGGGAATGAGCGAAGCCGCCCACCGCCATCCGGTGCGGGTGTACTACGAGGACACCGACGCGGCGGGGATCGTCTACTACGCCAACTATCTGAAGTTCGCCGAACGCGCCCGCACCGAATGGCTGCGGGATCTCGGGTACGACCACCGCACGCTGGCCGGGGTCCACGGTGTGCGCTTCGCCGTGAGGGCCTGCCGCATCGACTATCTGCGCCCCGCCCGGCTCGACGACCTGCTGGAGGTGGAGACGCGGGTCCTGGCGCTCTCCGGCGCGCGGCTCGTGCTCGACCAGCGGGTGCTGCGCGCCGGCGAGCCGCTGTGCACCATGGAGATCGTGCTGGTGGCGCTCGACGATGCGCTGCGGCCGGTCCGCATCGAGCGCGCCCTGCCGCCGGCCTTCGTGGCCGCCCTCAGAACTCCGGGGCGAGGGTGACGCGGATCCCCGAGAGGCTCGGACCGAGCCGGATCTGACAGGCGAGGCGGCTCGTCTCCCGCACCTCGAAGGCCTCGTCCAGCATGGCGTTCTCGTCCTCCGAGGGCTCGGGCAGCTTCGCGAACCACTCGAGATCCACGTAGACGTGGCATGTGGCGCAGGCGCAGCAGCCGCCGCAGGCCGCCTCGATGGGCAGGCCCGCCTCGCGGATCACCTCCATCAGCGTCCAGCCCGGCTCGGCCTCGAGCTCGTGCAGGACGCCCTCGCGATCCGTGACGTAGACCTTGATGCTCATCACGCAACGCCCAGTCGCTTGTGCAGTTCGGTGCTCGATGTGGTGTAGCGGAAGACCAGCTTCTCGTCGGGGCGGCAGTAGCGAAAGGCCTTCTGAGCCATGAGCGCCCCTTCGTGGAAGCCGGAGAGGATCAGCTTGAGCTTTCCCGGATACCAGCAGATGTCGCCGATGGCGAAGATCCCGGGCCGATTGGTCTCGAAGGCTTCCGTGTCCACCACGATGCGGTTCTCGTGGAGCTCGAGCCCCCACTCGGCGATGGGACCGAGCTCCATCTTGAGGCCGTAGAAGGCGAGCAGCCGCTCGCAGGGATGCTCGATCTCGCCCTCCTTCGTGCGGATGCGCACCGCCCGCAGCTCGCCGTCCTCGCCCTCCAGTCCCGTGATCTGGCCGATGATCAGCTTCACCCGTCCGGCCTCGACCAACCGACGCATCTTCTCCACCGAGTCGGGCGCGGCGCGGAACTCGTTCCGCCGGTGGACGAGCGCGATCTCGGCGGCCTCCGGCTCGAGGGTGAGCAGCCAGTCGAGGGCCGAATCGCCGCCACCGGCGATCAGGATGCGCCGTCCGGCGAAGTCGGCGCGGCGGCGCACCGCGTAGAACAGCGAACGCCCCTCGAAGCGCTCGGCCTCGGGCACCGGAAGCCGCCGCGGCACGAAGCAGCCCGCGCCCGCCGCGATCACCACCACCGGGGACTCGAACACCGTGCCGGCGCTGGTGGTGAGCCGCCACAGCCTCTCCTCTTCGAGCCACTCCAGCTTCTCCGCCATCTGGCGCAGATGGAAGGTCGGCTCGAAGGGCCGGATCTGCTGGAGCAGCCGGTCCACCAGCTCCTGGCCGGTGCACACCGGAATGGCCGGGATGTCGTAGATCGGCTTGTCCGGGTAGAGCTCGGCGCACTGGCCACCGGGCCTGTCGAGATTGTCGACCAGATGGCACTGGAGACCCAGCAGTCCCGCCTCGAAGACGGCGAACAGCCCGACTGGTCCGGCGCCGACGATGACGATGTCCGTGCGGATGGGTTCACCGCTCATGGATCGGAAACCGAAAGACGGGATCTCGCCGCGGACCCGCGCCCGCAGCCCCCTCCTACATGATCCGCGGCGCCGCGGGAACAAGCCGGCGCGGGACCCGCGCCACACCGCCGCCTTCCGGTACCCGCGGGATGTTTCGCCCCTTGCGGGAAGCGCCCGGATGGGCCATCAGGCTGCCATGGTCGTGTTCCCGTACGGGGGTGAGAGAGGCATGTGCGGCATCGTCGGCGTCATCGGCAGCGCTCCCGCGGCGCCGTTGCTCCTGGAGGCGCTGCGGCGTCTCGAATATCGCGGCTACGACAGCGCCGGCATCGCCACGCTGGTGGGCGGCCGCATCGAGCGGCGCCGGGCGCCGGGCAAGCTCGCCGCCCTCGCCCGCGAGTTGGAGCGCAACCCCCTGGGCGGGACCACCGGCATCGGCCACACCCGCTGGGCCACCCACGGCGAGCCCAGCGAACGCAATGCCCATCCGCACGTGAGCGGCGGGGTGGCGGTGGTGCACAACGGCATCATCGAGAACCACCTGGAGCTGCGGGCCGAGCTGGTCGCCGCGGGCCACGTCTTCGAGACCGACACCGACACCGAGGTGATCCCCCAGCTCGTCGCCGCCTACCGCCGCGCCGGCGCCGATCCCGTGAGCGCGGCGCGCCGGGCGGTGGCCCGGCTGCAGGGCGCCTTCGCCCTCGCCATGATCTTCGAGGACCACGAGGACCTGATGGTGGTGGCGCGGCGCGGCAGCCCGCTCGCCGTCGGCTATGGCGAGGCGGGAGAGGTCTACGTGGGCTCCGATGCCCTCGCCCTCGCGCCCCTCACCGAGCGCATCCAGTACCTCGAGGAGGGCGACTTCGCGGTGCTGCGCCGCGGCCGTCCGGCCGCGATCTTCGATGCCACCGGCCGCGAGGTGCAGCGGCCGGTCGTGCGCACCGAACTCTCCGGCGCGCTCGTGGGCAAGGGCAACTACCGCCACTTCATGCAGAAGGAGATCCACGAGCAGCCGGTGGTGGTGGGCGACACGCTGCGGACCTTCTTCGATCCCGCCACCCACCGGATCGTCCTGCCCGATCTACCCTTCGACCCTCTGGCCGTGCCGCGTCTCGCCGCGGTCGCCTGCGGCACCGCCGCCTACGCGGGACTGGTGGGACGCTACTGGTTCGAGCGCCTCGCGCGGCTGCCGGTGGACTGAGACATCGCCTCCGAG
>BEIP01000118.1 GCA_002898955.1 bacterium HR39
GCAGGGCCTGCTGCTGCTCGACCTCCCCGACCTGCGGGCCATGCTCGCGCACGTGGCGGAGAACGCCCCTGAACTGCGCCGGCACTACGGCAACGTCTCCGCCGCCTCGGTGGGCGCCATCCAGCGGCGGCTGCTCGCCCTCGAGGAGGAGGGCGGCGACCACTTCTTCGGCGAACCAGCGCTGGAGATCGGCGATCTGCTGCGCACCGCCCCGGACGGGCGCGGCTATGTGCACGTGCTGGCCGCCGAGCGGCTGATGCGCTCGCCGCGGGTGTACGCCACCTTCCTGCTGTGGCTGCTCGCCGAGCTGTTCGAGGAACTGCCGGAAGTGGGCGATCCCCCGAAGCCGAAGCTGGTCTTCTTCTTCGACGAGGCCCACCTGCTGTTCGACCACGCGCCGCCCGCCCTGCTCGAGAAGGTGGAGCAGGTGGTGCGGCTGATCCGCTCCAAGGGTGTGGGGGTGTTCTTCGTCACCCAGAACCCGCTCGATGTGCCCGATGCCGTCTCCGGCCAGCTCGGTACGCGCATCCAGCACGCGCTGCGCGCCTTCACCGCTGCCCAGCGCCGGGCCATCCGCGCGGTGGCCGACAACTTCCGCCCCAACCCGCAGCTCGCTGTGGAGCGGGCGCTGACCGAGCTCGGAGTGGGCGAGGCACTGGTCTCCACCCTCGCCGAGGGGGGCGTGCCGACGCCGGTGGACCGGGTGCTGATCGCCCCGCCGCGCTCGCGCATCGGCCCGCTCACGCCCGAGGAGCGCCGGGCGATGCTGGCGGCAAGCCCCTTCGCCGGCCGCTACGAGCAGCGCATCGACCGCATCTCCGCGTACGAGATGCTGGCCCGGCGCGCGGCCGCCGCGCCGGCAGGGCCGGCCGGGCCCGAGCGCGGGGACGCGGAGCCGGGCATGCTGGAGACGCTCATGGGCGGGCGCAGCCGCCGGCAGGGCGTGGTGGAAGCCATGGTCAAGTCGGTGGCGCGCAGCATCGGTCACCAGATCGGCCGGGCCATCGTGCGCGGCCTGTTCGGATCACTCGGAAGGAGGTAGCACCGTGGCCAAGGCCTTCGCATCGACTGCGGACCTCACCGAGAAGCAGGTGAGCTTCGAGGAGCTCGCTCCCGGCATCCACGCCTTCACCGCGGAGGGCGACCCCAATTCCGGCGTGGTGGTGGGCGAGCGGGGCGTCCTCGTCTTCGACGCCCAGGCCACCCCGAAGCAGGCGCGCCGGGTGATCGAGCGGATCCGGAAGGTGACGGACCGGCCGGTGCGCTACGTGGTGCTCTCGCACTACCACGCGGTGCGGGTGCTCGGGGCCTCGGCGTACGGCGCGCAGGAGATCGTGGCATCCAGCGGCACCCGCCGGCTCATCGAGGAGCGCGGCCAGCAGGACTTCGAGAGCGAGGTCGGGCGCTTTCCCCGCCTGTTCGAGGACGTGGCGGAGGTGCCCGGCCTCACCTGGCCGACCATGTGGTTCGATTCGCGCATGGTGATCGACCTCGGCGGGCGCAGGGTGGAACTGCTGCACCTCGGCCGCGGCCACACCGCCGGCGACATCGTCGCCTGGATGCCCGAGGAGAAGGTGGTCTTCGCCGGCGACCTCGTGGAATACGGGGCGACGCCGTATACGGGCGATGCGCATCTGAAGGAGTGGCCGAAGACGCTGGAGCGTCTTGCGGAGCTGGGGGCGGAGAAGCTGGTCCCCGGGCGCGGCGGCGCGGCGAAGACGCCCGAGCAGGTGCGCGAGGCGATCGCCATGACCCGCGCCTTCCTCGAGGACCTCTATGGGGTGGCGGAAGAAGGCGTGAAGGCCGGCAAGAGCCTGAAGGAGATCTACGACGAGGCCATGGCCCGCATGCGCCCGAAGTACGGCCACTGGGTGATCTTCGACCACTGCATGCCCTTCGACGTCACCCGGGCGGTGGACGAGGCCTCGGGCATCGACTGGCCGCGCATCTGGACCCACGAGCGCGACCTCGAGATGTGGCGCGCGCTGGAGGGCGGGGAGTAGGGGCCGCTCCCCTCACCCTTATGCCGTGAACAGGGCGTCGAGATCGAGCCGCACGCCGGGCGGATCGAGGTCGAGCATGCCGCCGTGCAGAATGCAGGTGCGGATCTCGGAGCCGGTGCGCTCGTGGTGGACCACCGTGCGGTGCGCGGGATCGACGATCAGATAGTGCCGCACCGACGGCAGGTGGAGATAGCCGTGCAGCTTGCACGCGCTGTCCACGGTCTGCGAGGACGGTGAGACCACCTCGACGACCACCAGCGGGTCGGGCACCTCGACGCTCTCCGGCGGCAGCGGCTCGCCACAGCGCAGCACCACGTCCGGCTCGAAGGCGGTCTCCTCGTCGATCCGCACCGTCATGCCGTCGGTGAACACCTGGCACGGCAGGCCGCGTCGGCGCACCTCCTCCCGCAGCAGCGCGAAGGCCTCGCCCTTGACCAGGTTGTGGCGGGCGCGCTCGGGCACCATGGCCACCACCTCCCCCGCCACCAGTTCGTAGCGCCCGGGCTGCGCTTGCGCCCAGTGCAGGAACTCGTCGACGTTCATCCTGCGGCGCGCCGGCTGCGACATGGCCGCGAGCCTCCCGCTTTCTCCCATCTCGCACACGGCAGCGGCCGCGGCAAGGCGGCCCGGCCCGGAGCGCGGAAGTCGGTTGCGGACGCGATGCCCCTCACAGGGCCGCGGCGTGGCGCGCCGTGGCGGGTGCGAGGTAGCGGTCGAAGCAGGCGGCGACCACGCGCAGCAGCGGCCGCATCTCCTCGGGCACGCGGATCACCTCGCCCTCGCGCCGCGCAATCCCCAGCCGTTCCAGCTCGGCAAACCGCGCCGGATCGGGCTCCAGCAGCGCGCGCGGCAGGCCGGTGTCGGCGGCGATGCGGCCCAGATCGACGGCGAGATCGCACATGATGCGCTCGATCACCGCCCGGATCGCCCGGTCCGGGGCCGTGAGCGCCCGCCCGCGCACGGTGGCGGGCTCGCCGGCGTCCACCCGCCGGCGCCACAGGTTCAGATCCGGCGCCATCTGGGCGTAGCCCTGCGGCAGGTCCGAGATGGCCGAGGGGCCGAAGCCCAGCAGCGCATCGGCCGGATCCACGGTGTAGCCTTGGAAGTTGCGGCGAAGGCGCCCGGTGCGCGCGGCCTCGGCCATGTCGTCGTCGGGCCGGGCGAAGTGGTCGAGGCCGATCGCGACATAGCCGGCGCGGCCGAGTCCTTCGGCCACCGCCTCGAACTGGGCGACGCGCTCGGCGGCACCGGGTAGGGGATGGCGTTCGACGAGCCGCTGGTGCTTCTTGAGCTGCGGCAGATGCGCATAGCCGAAGACGGCGAAGCGCGTCGGGCCCAGATCGGCGAGCCGACGGGCGCTCTCGCGGATGCTCGCCACCGTCTGGCGCGGCAGGCCGTACATGAGGTCCACCGAGATGCGCCCGATGCCGGCCGCACGCAAAAGATGCAGCGTCCGCTCCACCAGCGCCGCCGGCTGGATGCGGCCGATGGCCTCCTGCACGGCGGGATCGAGGGTCTGCACGCCGAGGCTCGCGCGGGTGAAGCCCAGCTCCGCCAGTGTCTCCACGAGCGCTTCGTCCACCTCGCGCGGATCCAGCTCGATGGCGAGCTCGGCGTCGGGAGCGAAGGCGAAGTGGTCGCGCAGGTGCTCCACGATGCGGCACAGGCCGGCGGGGCCGACGCTCGAAGGCGTGCCGCCGCCCAAGTGCAGGTGCACCACCGGCATGCGCGCGGGGAGTTCCGCCGCCACCCGGTCGATCTCGCGCAGCAGCCGCTCGACGAAGGGGCCGGCGCGGCGGCCGGCGGCGTCGATCCAGGTGTGGCAGCCGCAGTACCAGCACAGGTGCCGGCACCAGGGGATGTGCACGTAGAGCGAGAGGCGCGAATCCGGCGCGAGCTCCCGCAGCCAGGCCACGAAGGTCGCGGCCTCCAGCGGCCCGAAGTGGTTGGCCGTGGGATAGCTTGTATAGCGCGGCACCCGCGCGTTCTCGAACAGGTGGACGAGATCGGGCCGCATCCGCTTCGCTCCGCACCGCGCGGCATGCTGGACGGCCGCACGCATCCGTCCTTGACGTGGGTCAACCGCCTTCGGAAGGGGCGCGCCGGGCGTTGTCGTCGAGGCGCACGATGCCGGTGCGGCGGAAGGCGTTGGTGATGGGATAGCGGCGGTCGCGGCCGAAGGCGCGCGAGGTGATCTTCACCCCGGGCGGCGCCTGCCGGCGCTTGTACTCGGCGGCATCCAGCATGATCGCGACCCGCCGCACCGTCTCGGGATCGAAGCCGCGCGCCACCAGATCCGCCGGCGCCAGGTCCTCCTCGATCAGTCCCTTGAGGATGGCATCGAGCACCCGATAGGGCGGCAGGGCGTCCTCGTCCTTCTGGTTCTCGCGCAGCTCGGCCGAGGGCGGCTTGGTGATCACCCGCTCGGGGATCACCTCGCCTTCGGGCCCGCGCGCATCGTGCGGCTTCCAGCGGTTGCGCAGCCGGGCCAGTTCGAAGACGGTGGTCTTGTAGACGTCCTTGAGGGCCGAAAAGCCGCCCGCCATGTCGCCGTAGAGCGTGGCGTAGCCCACCGACATCTCCGACTTGTTGCCGGTGGAGAGCACCATCGGCCCGAATTTGTTGGAGACGGCCATCAGCAGCACGCCGCGGACGCGGGCTTGGATGTTCTCCTCGGCGGTGGAGAAGGGAAGATCGTCGAACAGCGGCCGCAGCACCTCGAGGAAGGCCGAAAACGGCGGCTCGATGGGGATCTCGTCGAGGCGGATGCCGAGATTGGCCGCCACCGTGCGGGCGTCCTCGATGCTGGTTTTCGAGGTGAAGCGCGAGGGCATCATCAGCGCCCGCACCCGTTCGGGGCCCAGCGCGTCCACGGCGATGGCCGCCGAGAGCGCCGAATCGATGCCGCCCGAGAGCCCCAGCACCACGCCGGGAAAGCCGTTCTTTTCCACATAGTCGCGCACGCCCACGACCAGCGCCCGGTAGATGGACTGCAGCCGCTCGGGCGGCCGGTGGATCTCGTGCGGCCCGTGGAAGACGAGCTCGCCGTTTTCGGCGCGCACCAGCCGGCACAGCAGCAGGTGCTCGTCGAAGGAGGGCGCCTGGGCGGCGAGGCGGCAGCGGGCGTCGAGGGCGAAGGAGGCGCCGTCGAAGACCAGCTCGTCCTGCCCGCCCACTGTGTTGACGTAGAGCAGCGGCAGTCCCGTCTCCGTCACGCGCGCCACCGCGTGGCTGAGGCGGTGGTCGGGCTTGTCGATCTCGAAGGGCGAGCCGTTGATCACCAGCAGCAGCTCGGCGCCGCTCTCCACGAGCCCCTCGGCCACGTCCTCGACCCACATGTCCTCGCAGATCATGAGGCCGATGCGCACCTCGAACCCGTCCACCGACAGGCGCACCGGACCCGGAACCGGACCGGGGTCGAACACGCGCACCTCGTCGAAGACGCCGTAGTTGGGAAGCTGGTGCTTGTCGACGCGCGCCTTCACCTCGCCGTCCGCCAGGACGAAGGCGCAGTTGCGCGGCTTCTTCCAGTCCTTCTCGCGGTAGGGGGCGC
>BEIP01000119.1 GCA_002898955.1 bacterium HR39
GCGCCCCGCCGCCGGCGGTACCGCCGCCCGCGCGCAGGCGAGCATGGGAGCCAGGCGCGAGGCGCCCTATCTCGCCGCGCTCAATCCCGAGCAGCGCGAGGCGGTGGAGACGCTCGACGGGCCCGTGCTCGTCCTCGCCGGCGCCGGCACGGGCAAGACGCGGGTGCTGACCACGCGCATCGGGCACATATTGAACCTCGGCCGCGCCCATCCCAGCCAGATCCTCGCCGTCACCTTCACCAACAAGGCGGCGCGCGAGATGGGCGAGCGCGTGGGACGGCTCGTGGGCGGGCCGGCCGAGGGCATCTGGCTCGGCACCTTCCACGCCCTGTGCGTGCGCATCCTGCGCCGCCACGCCGAACGCGTCGGCCTGCGCCCCGACTTCACCATCCTCGATACCGACGACCAGCTCCGCCTGTGCCGCCAGGTGCTGGAGGCGGCCGATCTCGACGTGCGCCGCTGGCCGCCGCGGGTGCTGCTCGCCCTGGTCCAGCGCTTCAAGGACCGCGGCTGGACGCCGGAGAAGGTGCCGGAATCCGAGATCGGCGACTTCGCGCTGGGAAGGCTCGTCGATCTCTACCGCACCTACCAGGAACGCCTGCTCACCCTCAACGCCTGCGACTTCGGCGATCTGCTGCTGCACGCCCTCGAACTCTTCACCCGCCACGAGGATGTGCTGGCCCTCTACCAGCGCCGCTTCCGCGCGATCCTCGTGGACGAGTACCAGGACACCAACGTCGCCCAGTACCTTTGGCTGCGGCTTCTCGCCCGGTCGCACCACAACATCACCTGCGTGGGCGACGACGACCAGGCCATCTACAGCTGGCGCGGCGCGGAAGTCGCCAACATCCTGCGCTTCGAGCAGGACTTCCCGGACGCCCGGGTGGTGCGGCTCGAGCGCAACTACCGCTCCACCGGCCACATCCTCGCCGCGGCCTCCGAACTCATCGCCCACAACCGCTCGCGCCATCCCAAGCGCCTGTGGTGCGAGGGGGAGATGGGCGAGCCGGTGCGGGTCGCCGCCCTGTGGGACGACCGCGAGGAGGCGGAATTCGTCTGCGACGAGATCGAGGCCTGGCAGCGCGCCGGCGGCCGGCTCGGCGAGTGCGCCGTGCTGGTGCGGGCCGGCTACCAGACCCGTCCCTTCGAGGAGCGCTTCGTCCAGACCGGCGTGCCCTACCGGGTGGTGGGCGGCCCGCGCTTCTACGAGCGCCAGGAGATCCGCGACGCGGTGGCCTATCTGCGCCTCGTCCACCAGCCCGACGACGACCTCGCCTTCGAGCGCATCGTCAACGTGCCGCGCCGCGGCATCGGCGAGACGGCCATCCGCCGGCTGCACGAGGTGGCCCGGCGGGCGGGCACCAGCCTGCACGCCGCCGCCCGCCGGCTGGTGGACACCGACGAGCTCGCCGCCCGCACCCGCAACGCCCTCTCGCGCTTTCTCGCCGATCTCGACCGGTGGCGGGCGCTCGCCCGCGAGGTGGGGCCGCGCGAGCTGGCCGAGACGGTGCTGGACGAGTCCGGCTACACCGAGATGTGGCAGCGCGACCCCTCGCCCGATGCACCGGGGCGGCTCGAGAACCTCAAGGAGCTGGTCCAGGCCCTCGAGGAGTTCGAGACGCTGGCGGGATTCCTCGAACACGTGAGCCTCGTGGCCGAGAACACCGCCGATCCCGCCGGCGACATGGTTTGGGTGATGACGCTGCACGCCGCCAAGGGCCTCGAGTTCGACAACGTCTTCCTCTGTGGCTGGGAGGAGGGGATCTTCCCCAACCAGCGGGCCATCGACGAGGGCGGCCAGCGCGCCCTCGAGGAGGAGCGGCGGCTCGCCTATGTGGGCATGACCCGCGCGCGCCGGCGGCTCACCATCACCTTCGCCGCCAACCGCCGTATCTACGACCAGTGGACGAGCTGCGTGCCCTCGCGCTTCGTCGAGGAGCTGCCCGCCGCCCACATCCGCGTGCTGCGGCGCGATTCCAGGAGCCGCCCCGACTTCGATCCGGCCTTCGACGACGCGCCCTTCGCCCCGCGCGTCTCACGCCACCGCAGCCGCCGGGCGGAACTCGCCAGGGTGCTGGACACGGCGCCGGCCAGCTCGCGGGTGGTGCGCCGGCCGCCCTCGGGCTCGCGCAGCTTCGCGCCGGGCGATCGCGTCTTCCACGAACGCTTCGGCTACGGCGAGGTGGAGGCGGTGGACGGCAACCGCCTCGAGATCCGCTTCGAGAAGGCCGGCCGCAAGAAGGTGGTGGACAGTTTCGTCGAGCCGGCCTGAGCCGGCCGGAACACGGATCTTCCGGGATATGGGAGGAACGGCATGCGCGGCATGTGGCGTCTCGCCTTCGTGACCACGCGCGAACCCGACGAGGAGGCGCTCGCCGAACTCGCCGGGGAGGCGGCGGCCCTCGCCGTCTACGTGCAGGAGGAGGACGCGGACGGCGATCCCGTGCGCTGGCGCGTGGAGCTGTTCCTCCCCGTGTATCCCGACCCCGAGCGCTGGCGGGGGCGCAGCGAAGCGCTCTTCGGCGCCGACGCCGTCGAGCCGCCGCTCGTCACCTCCTTTCTGCCGGAAGAGGACTGGGTGAAGCGGGCCACGGCACTGCGCGGGCCGGTGCGGGTCGGGCGCCTGCTCGTACGCGCACCCGGCTCGATGGAGCCGGTGGAGCCGGGGACGGTGGTGATCGAGCTGGAGGCGGGGCTGGCCTTCGGCTCGGGCGAGCACGAGAGCACGCGGGGGTGTCTTCTCGCCCTCGACTGGCTCGCCCGCCGCCGGCTGCCGGAGCGCGTGCTCGATCTCGGCACCGGCTCGGGCATCCTCGCCATCGCCGCGGCGAAGGTCTGGCCGGAAGCGCGGATGCTGGCGGTCGACGAGGATCCGGTGGCGGTGGAGGTGGCGCGGGCGAACGTGGTCCACAACGGCGTGGCCACGCGGGTGGAGGTGCGCCACGCGGCGGGCTACCGCAACGTGTATGTCCGCCGGCGCGCGCCCTTCGATCTGGTGCTGGCCAACATCCTCGCCGATCCGCTGATCGCCATGGCGCGCGATCTCGCCCGGCATCTGGCGCCGGGCGGCCACGCCGTGCTCTCGGGCCTGCTGGAGCGGCAGGCGGAGGCGGTGGTGGAGGCCCACCGCCGCGCCGGGCTGCGGGAGGTGCAGCGCATCCGCCTCGACAACTGGACGACGCTGATCCTGCGCCGTCCGCGCAACCGTCCGGACCGGCGGCGGCGCTCCGGAGCGCTGGCTCGCGCCGCGGCTTAGCACATTGGGGTATGTGCTAGCGCAATGCGCGAAAAACCGCAGGTGACACGGGCACCGTTACGGATATCCTGCACGGGGATCCGGGAGAGATGCCCCTGGCCGCCGACGTGGCGCATGCCGATCTGCTGCGCGCGCTCGAGAACGAGCGCACCCTGAACGCCCTGCTCCGGGTGGCGGTGCGGAACGAGCCGCTCGATGTGCTGCTCGAGGAGTGCCTGGACGTCCTGCTGTCGGTGAGCTGGCTGTCGGTCCTGCCCAAGGGCGGCATCTTCCTCGCCGATTCGGAGCGGGGCGAACTCAGGCTGGCGGCGCACCGCAACCTTCCGCCGCCGTTGCTCGGCAGCTGTGCCCGGGTCCCCTTCGGCCACTGCCTGTGCGGCCGCGCGGCGCTGGCCGGGCAGATCCTCCACGCTGCCTGCGTCGATCACCGCCACGAGGTACGCTATGCGGGCATGCAGCCCCACGGCCACTACAACGTGCCGATCCGCGACGGCGAGCGCGTGCTCGGCGTGATCGTCCTCTATCTGCCGGAAGGTCACCCGGCCGATCCCCGCGAACTCGCCTTCCTCGGCGCCGTGGCCGACATCCTCGCCCTGGTGATCCGCCACCGGCGCACGGTGGAGGAGCTCGAGCGGGTGTGCGCCGAGCTGGCGGTGGCCGCCACCACCGATCCCCTCACCGGCCTGTTCAACCGCCGCGCCTTCGTGGCACGCCTCGCCGAGGCCTGGGCGGAGGCCGAGCGGCTGGGCCATCCGCTGGCGCTGGTGCTGCTGGATCTGGACCGCTTCAAGGAGATCAACGACACCTTCGGTCACGAGGCGGGGGATCGGGTGCTCCAGCACACCGCCCGGCTGCTGCGCGCCCGTGCGCGCCGCTACGACGTTCCGGCGCGCATCGGCGGAGAGGAGTTCGCCCTGCTCTTGCCCGGTGCCGGACGCGCCCAAGGCGTGCGCGCCGCCGAGCGGCTGCGCGCGGACCTCGAGGGCACGCCGGTCGACATTGACAGCGCCGGCGTGCGCGTCACCGCGAGCTTCGGCGTGGCGGCCCATCCCACCGCCGAGGATCCCCAGGAGCTGATGCGCCGGGCGGATCGGGCGCTCTACGCCGCCAAGCGCGCCGGCCGCAACCGGGTGGAGGCGGCCTGAGACGGGCGGACCGCGGCGGAAGGGCGGGGCGGGGGCGTCGCTCCCGGACCGGTCCACGCCGGCGGGCGCCCGAGGGACATGGTGGATGGCCCGTGACCGTGCCCGGCGCGCGGCGCGGCGCATCGGGCGAGGCGCCGCGGCCACGGTGATGTGCCCGCGCCGGCGATCCCCCGAGGTTCGGTGCCGACGGGGTCGCGCGGGCCGTTGACAGCACCGCCAGCACCTCCTAAATGCCGCAGCGGAACGCGGGGGCGTAGCTCAGCTGGTCAGAGCGCCGGCCTGTCACGCCGGAGGCCGCGGGTTCAAGTCCCGTCGCTCCCGCCACTCTTCTCCTCCCTGTCCGACGGTTCCGCATCCATCCGCCTGCGCGTCGGCGCGCGTGGACCCGTGACCGTTCCGCCCCCGGTGACGCGCAGGCCCGTCGACCGGGATGCGACGACGCACCGGCTGGCGGGATGCTCACCGGAGCGCTAGGCAGGCAATGTCCGTGATCGCCGAGGGAGACACGCCGGTGGGTGTCGACATCCGCACCCTGCGCGTATCCTACGATTCCCCGCCGCTCGACGAGTCGGCCATGGCCGACGATCCCCTCGCGCAGTTCCGCACCTGGCTCGAGGAGGCGGCGAGCCTCGGCCTGCCCGAGCCCAACGCCATGGCGCTCGCCACCGCGACGGCCGACGGCAGGCCGTCGGTGCGCATGCTGCTGCTGCGCGGCGCCGACGCGTCCGGCTTTTCCTTCTTCACCAATCTGGAGAGCCGCAAGGCGCGCGAGCTTGCGGAGAATCCGCGCGCGAGTCTCCTGTTCTTCTGGGAATCGCTGCACCGCCAGGTGCGCATCGAGGGGCGGGTGGAGCGGCTGCCGGACGCGGAGGCCGACGCCTATTTCGCCACCCGCCCGCGCGATCACCAGCTCGCCGCCTGGGCTTCGGCCCAGAGCCGCCCCGTTGAAAGCCGGGCCGGGCTGGAAGCGCGGCTTCGCGAGGTGGCCGAGCGCTTTCCCGGCGAGGTGCCGCGTCCGCCCTTCTGGGGCGGCTTCCGGGTGGTGCCGGAACGCTACGAGTTCTGGCAGGGGCGAGCGAGCCGGCTGCACGATCGCATCGCCTACGAGCGTGCAGAGGGCGGC
>BEIP01000120.1 GCA_002898955.1 bacterium HR39
GGCTCGTCCGCGAACTGGTGGAGCTATATCGGGACGCCGACGAGGCGGAACGCCGCCGGGTGTACGAACTCTACCTCTGGGGGCTGGGTGAGCTCGAATCCCCCGTCCGACTGCCGGACTGGGCGGCCGAGGCCGAACCGGCACGCGGGGCCGCGGCCATGGCCGGGATCCTGGACGCCAGGCTGGTCCGGCTCGCGGAGACATTGCGCTCGGTCCGGGCCGCGGATCCACAGCTGCCGGAGACCCTGCGGGACGTCATCGTCCGTTTCCGCGAGGCGATCGTGCGTTCCGCGGAGGAACGGGTCGTGGGTCCCCCGGCCGGGCCGGAGGAGGCGGGGGGCCCCGTCCTCGGTGCCGTTGCAGCCTTCGGCGCGGCCCGGGAGATGGCTGCCGCGATGCGCGGCGGGACGATCCGTATCGTCACGACGGTCGAGGAGATGCGCGGGGACGGCGTGCGGGTGGCGCGCGTCCTGCAGGGGTTCTTCGCGGGCGAGGGCGGGTCGGTCGCACAGGTGATCGTGGTGGTGCCGCTTGCGCCCGGTGCTCCGTTGCCGGAGGCGTCCGGCGTCGAGCTGCCCGCCGAAGCGTTCCGGCCCGCGACCGCGCAGGCATTTCCGGCCGTGCTCGCCCTCGAGCTCGCCAGCCTGCGCTGGACCCTCGAGCGCTTCGCGGCCCGTGTGGAACGAATGGCCGGCATCTCCGGGACCGCGGCTTGGGAACCCCGGCCGGAGAGACGCGCCGTCGCAGCACTCGGCCCGACGGACGGTGCGGGCTCCGGGACGACCATCGTGTTTCCCGAAAAGAGCCAGGAGGGGACAGGTTCGGGCCCGCAGCCCACGCAGGCCACGACCGCCGAGGCGGCATCCCCCTCGTCCGAGCAGGCCGGAGAGCGGACCCCGGGCACGCTCACGAGCGGGGAGGCATACGGCGGTGCCGAGCCGTCGGCGCCGGCGCCTCCCGAGGGGGCTGCGGGGACGACGGCCCGGACAGCCGCTTCGGCAGGCGGGGAGGCGGCAACCGGTCCGTCGCAGCGGATCGAGGTCACGCTGGCCGACGGGAGCACCGTGCGCGCGGACTACGTCCGGGCGGATCTCCGGTACCGGTCCCTCTTCGGAGAGGTGCCGGTGCCGCTCGACCGCATCCGGCAATATCGCGACGGCGTGCTCACGCTCGGCGACGGAACCGCCGTCAAGGGCGAATTCGGATCGGGCACCCTGACCGTCCGCACGCTCTTCGGCGAGGTGACCATCGACGGTGCCCAGATCCGCGCTCTCCAATGGGTCGAGGAGTGAGTGTCACGGGGGGTAGCCATGCGGGCTCGCTGGACGTTCGCGGCTTCGGCGCTGGTGATGATCGTTCTCGCGGCGTCGGCTCTGGTTCCGGCCTGGCGCGTCGCGCACGCACAGCAGACCGTCCAGCCGCCGTCGAACGGCTCCACGGTCGAGGTCCCGACTGCGTCACCTCCCGTCGCGAACCCGCCGGCGGCTGCGGTGACGGCAGAGGAGGCGGCACCGTCTCCCGCATCTCCGCAGGCCGCGACGCCGACCGTGACGTGGGAACAGACCTCGGCCGAAGGGAGTGCTCCGGCTGCCGGGGCCGACATCGGGAGCGGGGCCGCGCAACCGGCCGGCGAGCCGGCGGCGTCCGCCCGGCCGGCCGTGGAGCCGCAGCGTCGGCGCGCGCCGGAGGAGGTCGTCCGCGACCTGATGGAGCGGCACTTCGTCGTTCAGGCGCCCGCCCACGTGAACCTGCGCAGCTTCGAGACCACGGCACTCGTCAACCTCGGCACCGAGAGCGAGCCTCTGTACAAGGCCCGTTTCGACGCCGTCCTCGAACTGCGTGGCGAGACGTACGAGGAAATCGGCAGAATCGGACCCGTCATCTGGCTCCGGACGGTCGCGAAACCCGGCGAGACCGTCCGCGTCTACGGAAACGCGAGTGCAGCGAGGCGTGGTGACGGCCCGTGGCAGGTCGAGTTCGCACTGGAGTTCAATCCCCTCCCGCGGCTCGGTCAGCCGCGCCAAATGTTCGAAGGCGAGACGGTCGTGCGCGGCACCGACGAGGAACGGCGCCTGCTGGGTCGGCTGGCGGAGCTCGCACGTGAGCGTCTCGCGCTTGAGCTGCCCGGCTACTGGATGGTCGAGGGACTCGAACTGCTGGACACCGCCATCCGCGAGGACCGCATCGAAGCCCGCTTTTCCGCCTCTCTGGTCCTGCGCGATCACACCTTCGCCGAGCGTGCGCGGGAGGACGACGTCTTCGTCGTGGCTCCGGTCGCCGAGGCCGGGAGCCGGAGCGCGCTCTCGGGCCGCGCGAGCTTCCTCTTCCGGAACGGCCGCTGGGAAGTGGAGCTCGCACCGGAGAACAATCCGCTGACCGCTCTTGGTCGGCCGCTCGCCTTCTTCGAGGGTCGTGTGGTGATCGAGGGCTCGGAGGAGGAGAAGGCGTGGCGGGAGGCGCGTCACCGGCGCGAGCTGGAGGAGATGAAGCGCCGGCAGGAGCTGGAGGAGCAGAAGCGCCAGGCGGAGCTGGCGGAGGCGGAGCACCGGCGCCGGCTGGAGGAGCAGAAGCGGGCCGAGGCGGAGGCGCGCCGCCGGGCGGAGCTGGCGGAGCTGGCGCGGCAGCTGCGGGGTCGTCTGGCACTGGGACTGCAGGGTCACTGGAGGGTGGGGGAGGTGACGCTCTCCGAGCCGTTGGAGCGGGAGGGGGGCGTGCTGGAGTTCGCCTTCACCGCGCCGCTGGAGCTGGCGGAGGACACCTTCGTGGAGAAGGCCCGCGAGGAGGAGGCGGTGCTGGTGGAGCGGGTGGGCACCACCGGGGAGGTGCGCACCCTGCGGGGCAAGGCGCTGGCGCGGCGGGCGGACGGCGGCTGGCGGTTCGAGGTCGAGGTCGGCAACAATCCGGTCGCGACTCTTGGCCACCCCGTCGACTTCTTCGGGGGCAAGGTGCTCGTGGAGGGCTCCGACGAGGAAAAGGCGTGGCGGGAGGCGCGTCACCGGCGTCAGCTCGAGGAGATGAAGCGCCAGCAGGAGCTGGAGGAGCAGAAGCGCCAATCGGAGCTGGCGGAGGCGCGCCACCGGACGCTTCTCGAACAGGAGCGGCAGAAGCTGGAACTCGCCAAGCTGCAGTTCGAGGAGCGGCTCGAGCAGGAGCGGCTCGCCCGCGAGGCCGCCCGCCGCCAGCGGGAGATGGAGAAGCGGCAGCGCGAGCTCGCCGCCCTGCGCACCGCACTGCAGAGCCCCGATCCCGCGTTACGGGCGATGGCGCTCGACGCGGCCTTGAAGTCGGGAGACACGGGCCTGCGGCAGCTCGCCCTGCACGAATGGCTCAAGCGGACCACGCGCGTGGCCCTCGAGATCGAGGCGGCGGACAAGAGAGGGCAAGAAACCATTGCGGATGGCATCAACACTTTCGCGCTGGACTTCGCCAATTTCGACGAGACGAGCGGCAGCTTTACCGGACAGATCGTCGCTCCGGTCCAGAATCAACCGGCGGACATGCAGTTCTCCGGTCGGATCACGGGTGAGGCGATCTCTCTGGCCAGCCCGACCTGTCAGGCGACGCTCCGGCTGGGCGAGGATCCCGTGCTGCGCGGAGAACTGCGGTGCGGCGGCTTGGTACGATATTCCAATTCCAGTTATGCTGGGATCTTCCGCGTCTCGGTGCCGCTGCGATGATCCGTCCGGCCCTCCGGTCCGCAATCCTCGCGTGCATCGTGCTGGTCCCGGCCCATGCGTCGGAGCCACCCACGCTCCTCCTTCCGCTGCGTGCAGGGGACGCTCCGTCACGGCCGCTGGCGGCGGCACGCACGCCCGCTCTCGCGGTGTTCGACCACAGCCTCGCCGACCCGCAGGGGCGGCTCGCTCCTTACGGATGCGACGGCACCGTCGTGGCGTTCGACGGCACGAGGGCGGAGCGCCGCGACGGCGCCGATCGGGCCGGCTGTGACGCTCCGGCCTACCGTCTGCCGCTCGGGGGGCCGGTACAGCTGGACGGCGCGAACTACGTCGGCCGCGGCGGCGACCCACCGCGCCACCTCGCCTTCGACGGGCATCCGGGCTGGGACTTCGCGGCACCGCCGGGGACTCCGGTCGTCGCCGCGGCCGCCGGCGTTCTCACGCCCGTCGAGGCCGGCGTGCCGGAAGCGGAGGCCGGCGACGGGGCGCTCGCGCTCCGCCCGCTCGAACATCCAAACATCGTCCTGTTCTACCTCGGCCTCGATCCGTCCCCCGCACGGCTCCCCGACGGGCTGCCGGGATGTGCGGCGGAAGTGGAGCTCCCGCGTCCCGGAGGAGCGACGGTGGAAGCCGGCTGCATCGTCGGCCGCGTCGCATCCTCGGGCCGGCTGCACTTCGAAGTGTTGTGGCTGCCGCCGCCCGATGCCCCCGCGGGCGAGAAGGCGGTCGCGTGTCCTCACGATCCGAAGCTCCGTTGCATTCCTCTCGATCCCTTCGGCTGGGACGGTCCGGCCACCGTGTGCGGCTTCCTGCAGAGCGGGGATCCCTATGCGTGCCTCACGGGGGTGGCGCAGCGACGGTTGTGGGCGGACCCCGACCGGCTCGATCCCGGGAGCCGCCTCGCCCCGCGACTGCGGGCGCTCGGCGGCGACGAGGCGGCCATGCGGCGCATGATCACGCTTCTCGACGCGGCCGGAGAGCCCGCGCAGGCCTTGGCGCTCCCCTACGTCGAATTCCTGGCGGCCCGGGGCGACGTGGCCATGCAGCTGCGGGCGGCGCGGGGCCATCTCGAAGGGAACGGCGTGCCGGTGGATCCCGCGAGCGGACGCGCATGGCTCGAAAAGGCCGCGGCCGCCGGCGATCCGGAGGCGATGGCCTGGCTGGCCCAGCTGCTGATGTGCGGAATTGGCGGTGGGAGAGAGGTCGGCCGTGCTCGGGAGCTCCTGCGTCGGGCCGAGGCGGCAGGGGTGGCTGCCGCGGTCCGGACCGTGGAAGCCCGAGTTTCGCGGTGCGGCAGGTGGTCGGGCTGGGGGGACCAAGGCAGTTCACGATGGTCCATCGAGGTCGACTTCGACACGGAGCCCGTTCGGGTTTCTTATCCGAGTCTCGATTGCAGTGGTTACTGGACGCTGCAGACCGAACGCGCTGACGGCACGAGGATCTACCGCGAGCGTATCACCGAAGGACGAACACGATGTATCGAAGAGGGGCTCATGATTCTCCGCGCGATTTCGGATGACACTATCTTTTTTGAGTACAAGCGACATCCAGATGGCCCTGTTACGGCCCGTGGCACCCTCGAGCGTCAGTGACCCCAGTGATCCGTACCACTCATTTCATGAAGATTGCCGCCTGTTGGTGCTCCGTGCTCCGAGCAACTGTGTCCGCCGCTCGTGCCATCCTGCTCGTATCGCTTCCGTTCTCTCTGGCTGCCTGTACCGGTCGGATCGATCTCGACGTCGCGATCCGTCAGACCCTGTCCTTGGAGCCGGACGGCGGCGGCAGCCTCGAGATCGACGTGGCCCTCCCACCCACCTACCTCGCCAGTCCGGACGCCCGCCGCG
>BEIP01000121.1 GCA_002898955.1 bacterium HR39
GGCACCTACCACCACGCCGGCGAGGAGCACGGCGTAGAGCGGCACCTCCAGCCCCCACGGGAACGGCCAGAAGGAGACGGACACGGGCGCGCGGTTGGCCACCGCGAAGGTGACCACGGCAACGGTCAGCACCAGGACGACGAGGGCCCGCAGCAGACGGATCACGGCCTCACTCCCCGCTCGCGCCCGCCTCCGTCACGCCGAGGCGCGCGCGCAGTTCCTTGCCCGGACGGAAGCGCACGCTGCGCCGGGGCGGCACCCGGATCACCTCGCCGGTGCGCGGATTGCGCGCGGCGCGCGCCGGGCGCTCGCGCACGTCCATGATCCCGAAGCCGCGCAGCTCGATGCGCCCGCCCTCCTCCAGGGTCGCCGCCATGGTCTCGAACAGGGTGGCGACGATCCGCTCCACGTCGCGGCGGTAGAGCTGCGGATGGGCCGCAGCCAGCCTGCGCACCAGTTCGGATCGGGTCATGCCGCACGACCTCCCGGATGGCGGCGGTGCCTCATGGCTGGCAGAGGCCGGGCGGGCGGTCAAGGCGCGCGGGCGCCGCACGGCCGCGCCTTGCGACCGCCGCTTGCGGACATTAGCATGAGCGCACCCCCGGCCGCGGGCCCTGCCGCGATGCCGACGCCGTCCTGCGAGGGAGGATCCGGGCATGACCACGAGCCGACGCCATCTGCTGCGCAGCGCCGCCACCACCGCGCTGGCTACCGCCCTCACCGTGGCCGCGCCCTCCGGGATGCGCACCGCGCGGGCGCAGGAGACGGGACAGGCTCCCGGCTTCTACCGTTTCCGCGTGGGCCGAGCGCTGTGCACCGTGATCTCCGACGGCAATCTGGTGGTGCCCGTGGAGAACTACGCGGTGAACGCCGACCCCGCGGAACTCTCCGCCTTCCGCGAGGCCATGGCGCTCGAGGCCGCGCGCCATCCCACCCAGACCAACGTGCTGCACATCGCCACGGGCGATCGCAGCATCCTCGTGGACTGCGGCTCGGGCGGGCGCTTCGTCGAGACGGCCGGACACCTCGCCCGCAACATGGAAGCCGCGGGCATCGACCCTGCGGAGATCGACCTCGTGGTTCTCTCCCACGCCCACCCCGACCACTGCTGGGGACTGCTCGACGAGTTCGACGAGCCGGCCTACCCCGGGGCCGAAGTGCTGATCGGCGCGCAGGAACACGCCTTCTGGACCGACGAGGGGTTGGCTTCGCGCGTGCCCGAGGCCATGCAGGCCATGGTGGCGGGTGCGCAGCGCCAGCTCGCCGGCGTGGCGGACCGGCTGCGCACCTTCGAGGACGGCGAGGAGCTGGCACCGGGCCTCCGGGCGCACGCCGCCTTCGGCCACACGCCGGGCCACACGACCTTCACCTTCGAGAGCGACGGCGAGGTGCTGTTCGTCTCGGCCGACACCTTCAACCATCCCCTGATCTCGCTCGCCCGTCCCGAGTGGCACCTGGGCTTCGACGTCGAGAAGGAGCAGGCCGCGCAGACCCGCCGGCGGGTGCTGGAGATGCTGGCCTCGGAGAAGCTGCGCACGCTGGGCTACCACATGCCCTGGCCCGGACTGGGGCGGGTGGTGCGCGATGGCGACGGCTTCCGCTGGATCGCCGAGAGCGTGGTCTGGAACCTCTGAGCACCGGCGCTTCCTCCCGCCCTTGCCGGCGGCCGGGTGCGCGCGATATGCGGGAAGGATTTCGGCCGCCGTTTCGCGGGAGCGCGCCCATGCAGACCGGCAACCGCCTGTTCGACGACCTCGCCCGCATGGCGGGTGGAGCCCTCTCCACCCTCGGGGCGCTGCGCGAGGAGATCGAGGCCCGGGTCAGGGAGCGGGTCGAGCGCCTCGCCGTCGATCTCGACCTCGTCACCCGCGAGGAGTTCGAGGCGGTGCGCGAGATGGCGGTGAAGGCGCGCGAGGAGCAGGAACGCCTCGCCGCCCGGGTGGCCGAGCTGGAACAGCGGCTCGCCGCCCGCATGGCCGAACTGGAGGAGCGTCTCGCCGCCCTCGAGGCGGAGCCGGCGAAGCCGCGTGCGCGTGCCCGTCGCGGCTGGGCGGCCGGAGAGGCCGGCGAGGAGGACGCCGGCTGACGCTTGCGCGCCCGCGGCGCCGTGGCACATTCCAGATGACCGCGGCATCCCGCGGACGGGCTGTGGGAGCGACGCATTGACCGAATCCTACGGCGAACTTCCCGAGGAGATCGACCTCCTCGATCTCGTGGAACAGCTGATCCGCGCCCAGGGCTGGACCTGCGAGCGCAGCGGTGCCGAGGAGCTGCGGGCGGACGTGCCCGGCGACTGGGGCACCTACGCCCTCTCCTGCGCCTGGAACGACGAGCTCGGCCTGTTCCAGATCGCCTGCGACTACGACTTCGCGGTTCCCGAGGAGCGGCGCCCGGCGCTGGATGCGCTGCTCGCCCTCGCCAATCCGCGCATGTGGCTCGGACACTTCGAGCACGATCCGGAGGCCGGCGTGGTCGGCTGGCGCTACGGCGTGCTCGTGCGCGAGGGCATGGCCGTCTCCTCGGAACTGGTGGCCGATCTCGTCGACATCGCGGTGAGCGAGTGCGACCGCTTCCATCCCGCCTTCCGCTTCGTGCTGGAGAAGGGGCTCGCGCCGCGCACGGCCATCGAGGCGACGCTGCTGGAGACCCGGGGGGAGGCCTGAGCCGTGGCGGAGCTGCCCGCACCCGTACTGCTGGTGGGCGGCGGACGGATGGGCGGTGCGCTGCTCGCCGGCTGGCTGGAGCGCGGCCTCGCGCCCGGGGCGGCCCTGGTGGTGGAGCCGGACGCGTCCCGCCGGGCGGAACTCGAGGCGCGCCATACGGGGGTGCGGACCTTCGCCGACGCCGCGGGGCTGCCCGCGGACTTCGCGCCGGCGGTGGTGGTGATCGCCGTCAAGCCGCAGGTGCTGGACGCGGTGCTGCCGGCCTACCGGGAGCTGGCCGCGCGTGCCGGATTCGTGCTGTCCATCGTCGCCGGCCGGCCGATCTCCGCCTTCACCGCCATCCTCGGCCCGGTGCCGGTGGTGCGCACCATGCCCAACACGCCCGCCGCCATCGGTCGCGGCATGACGGTGCTGTGCGCGGGAGCCGGCGTGGACGCGGCCATCCGCCGCCAGGCGGAGGCGCTCATGGGGGCGGTGGGCGAGACGGCCTGGGTGGAGGACGAGGAGCTCATGCACGCGGTGACCGCCGTCTCCGGCAGCAGTCCCGCCTACGTCTTCCTGCTGGCCGAGGCGCTGGAGCGGGCGGCGCGGGAGGTGGGCCTCGCTGCGGCGCTGGCCCGACGGCTGTCCCGGGCCACGGTGAGCGGCGCCGGCGCGCTGCTCGCCCGCAGCGCCGAGGACGCCGCGCAGCTGCGCCGCAACGTCACGAGCCCCGGCGGCACCACCGAGGCGGCGCTGTCGGTGCTGATGCGCGAGGGCGGGCTGGTCGACCTGATGGTGGAGGCGGTGCGGGCGGCGGAGCGGCGCTCGCGCGAGCTGGCCGGCTGAGAGGGAGGCGGCGGTCATGGCCACGAGGACGCGGCGCGCCGAGCGGGAGCCGGACCTGCTGGACGCGGTGATGGCGGAGATCGCCCGCACGGGTCTGCGCGATCTCGACCGGACGGCGGTGGCCCGCCGCGCCGGGGTGAGCGTCGCCGCCGTGTACGACGCCTTCCCCACCCGCGCCTGCGTGCTCGCGGCGCTGGGGCGGCGGCTGGATCGCGCCATGCTCGACTTCCCGCCCGAGGAGCTCGACCCGCTGTCCCCGCGCGAGCGGCTGTTCGAGCTGATCATGCGGCGGCTGGACGCGGCGCTTCCCTGGCGGCCGGGGCTGCGGCGCATGGTGCGCGAGATGCGCGGCGAGCCGCGGTTCCTGCTCCAGAGCCTGTGCAACCTCGACCGCACGGCCGAGTGGCTGCTCGAGATCGCCGGCCTGCCGGTGAGCGGCGTGCGGCGGCTCGTTCTGGAAGCGGCGCTCCTGCGCGTCTACGCGCGCACCTTCGAGACCTGGCTGCGCGACGAGAGCGAGGACCTCGCCCGCACGCTCGCGACCCTCGACCGCGGACTCGGCCGCTTCTTCCAGCTCGCCGGACGCGTCGCCACGCCGCGCGGCGAACCGCCGCCCGCCCGCCGTCGGGGCGCGCCGCCCGAGGCCGCCGCGGAGGGCGGAGCCGCGTCGTGAGCACCATCGACTTCGAGCAGTTCCTCGCCGTCGACATCCGCGCCGGCACGGTGCTCGCCGCCGAGCCCAACGCGAAGGCGCGCCGTCCCGCCTATGTGCTGACCATCGACTTCGGCCCGGAGATCGGCGTGAAGACCAGCTCTGCCCAGCTCGCCGACCTCTACCGCCCGGAGGAGCTGGTGGGCAGCCAGGTGGCGGCGGTGGTCAACCTGCCGCCCAAGCGCGTGGCCGGGGTGAAGAGCGAGGTGCTGGTGCTGGGCTTTCCCGACGAGGCGGGGCGGGTGGTGCTGGTGCGTCCCGACCGCCCGGTTCCGAACGGTGCCCGGCTGTTCTAGACAGCCGCCGGAGCACGCACGGACCCTCGCCTTGGCTTCCCGCAGATCCGAAATGGTGTCGGCGCACCGGGCGCTGTTCCTCGCGGCCGCCCTGTGGGCGGTGGTGGCGGGCGCGGCGTGGATCGCCATCCTCGGCGGTCTGCTGCTGCCGCCGCCGCGGCTTCCGGCCGCCCACTGGCACGCGCACGAGATGGTCTTCGGCTTCGCCGGCGCGGCCATGGGCGGCTTCCTGGTGGCGCGGGCGGAGCGGCGGGCGATCGCCCTGCTCGTTCTCTCCTGGCTGCTCGCCCGCCTCGCCTTGTGGATGCCGGCCACGCCCGCACCGGTCTTCCTGCTGATCTACCCGGCGCTGCTGGTCTACGGCGTCTCGCCGGCCTTCCTGTCCGATCCGCGGCGTTTCTCCACCGCCGTCTTCGGCCTCGTGCCCATCGCCTTCCTGGTGCTGGAGGCGGTGGTGGTGCTGGGACTGATCCGCGACGAGCCGCAGCGCGTCGAGGGAGCGCTTCGGAGCGCACTCGCGCTGGTGGCGCTGCTCCTCGCCGCCATGGGCGGCCGGCTGCTGCGCGCCGCCACCGCCGGCGTCGTCCAGCGGGCCGGGCGCCGCTACGAGGCGGACCTCGGCTCCGGGCTCGAGGCGCTCGTGGTGGTCCTTCTGGCCGCCGCCATGGTCGCCGTCTTCCGGGAGGCGACGCGGCCGCTCGCGGGGGCGCTGCTCCTCTTCGCCGCCGCCTTCACCGGCCTGCGGCTGTGGCGCTGGCGCGCCCGCGAGGTGTGGGCGGTGCCCGAGGCGGCCATGCTGCACCTCGGCTACGGCTGGCTCGCCGCGGGGCTGCTGCTGTGGGCCCTCGGTGAACTCGGGTCGATCCCCGTCGCGGCCTCGGTCCACGGTGTCGGCATCGGCGCCCTCGGCACCCTCGCCTACACCGTCATGGCCCGGACGTCCGTCCAGCGGAGCGGCCGCGACTTCGCGGAGGCCCGTCCCCT
>BEIP01000122.1 GCA_002898955.1 bacterium HR39
GGTGTAGCCCGGCTCTTCGCCCCTGAAGCGCGCTTCGGCCGTCTCGGCCCGGTCGTAGACGAAGCCGGAGGTGAGGAACAGCGCCTCGGAGGTCTCGCCGAAGGGCGAGCGCATGGTGCCCGCATGGACGAGCCGGGTCTCGCGCCGGTAGCGTCGCTCCATCTGCCGTCGGTCCCGCACCGGAGGTGGAAGACGCGGGGGATCTACGCCGCCGGCGGCACCTTGGAAAGGGACGGACGCGGATCCCGGAGACGGGAGCGCCACCGTGGCCCGCCGCCGCAGCCGCCTTGGCGCTCCCGTAGCCACGTGCTAGCCCGACCGCGGTCGCACACCGGGCCGTCGGGAGGGCATCACGGGCGATGGGCGCGGAAGGCACCGTCGAGCGCGAATCCATGGACTTCGACGTGGTGATCGTGGGAGCGGGACCGGCCGGGCTCACCGCCGCCATCCGCCTCGCCCAGCTCGCGCAGGCCGAGGGACGCGAGCTCACCGTCTGCGTGCTGGAAAAGGGCGCGGAGGTCGGCGCCCACATCCTCTCCGGCGCGGTGCTGGAGCCGCGCACCCTCGACGAGCTGCTGCCCGACTGGAAGGAGCGCGGCGCCCCGCTGACCACGCCGGCGAAGGAGGACCACTTCCTCTATCTCACCGAGACCCGCGCCATCCCGCTGCCCGTGCCACCGCAGATGAGGAACGAGGGCAACTGGATCATCAGCCTCTCCAACCTCTGCAAGTGGCTGGCGGAGCAGGCCGGGCAGCTCGGCGTGGAGATCTTCCCCGGCTTTCCCGCCGCCGAGGTGCTCTACGACGAGGACGGGCGCGTGGCCGGGGTGATCACCGGGGACATGGGCGTGAAGAAGGACGGCACCCCCGGCCCCAACTACCAGCCTGGCATGGAGCTGCGCGCCCGCATCACGCTCTTCGCCGAGGGCTGCCGCGGCCATCTCACCAGGCGCCTCGAACGGCGCTTCGGCCTGCGCGAGGGCGTCCAGCACCAGACCTACGGAATCGGCATCAAGGAGCTGTGGGAGGTCGACCCGGCGAAGCACGAGCCGGGCAAGATCGTCCACACCATCGGCTGGCCGCTCGATTCGCGCACCTATGGCGGATCCTTCATCTACCACTGGGGCGAGAACCGGGTCTCCTACGGCTTCGTCGTCGGTCTGGACTACGAGAACCCGCATCTCTCGCCCTTCGACGAGATGCAGCGCTTCAAGCTCCATCCCGCCATCCGGCCGCTGTTCGAGGGCGGACGGCGCATCGGCTACGGCGCGCGGGCGCTGGTGGAGGGCGGCTTCCAGTCGCTGCCGAAGCTGGTCTTCCCGGGCGGCGCGCTGGTCGGCGACTGCGCGGGCTTCCTGATCGTGCCCAAGATCAAGGGCACGCACACGGCGATGAAATCGGCCATGATCGCCGCCGAGTGCGCCTTCGAGGCGCTGAAGGCGGGCGCCGACCGGCCGGTGCTGGAGAGCTATCCCGAGCGGCTGCGCCAGTCCTGGCTGTGGGAGGAGCTCTACCGGGCCCGCAACATCCGCCCGTCCTTCAAGTGGGGCTTGTGGCCGGCTCTCGCGTACTCGGCCGTCGACACCTACCTCTTCCGCGGCCGCGCGCCCTGGACCCTGCGCCATCACGGTCCCGACCACGCCGTCCTGAAGAAGGCCTCGGAGGCGCCGAAGATCGCCTATCCCAAACCCGACGGGAAGATCACCTTCGACAAGCTCTCCTCGGTCTTCCTCGCCAACGTCTACCACGAGGAGGACCAGCCCTGCCATCTGCGCCTCAAGGATCGGGCGATCCCCGTCGAGGTCAATCTGAAGCTCTACGACGGGCCCGAGCAGCGCTACTGTCCGGCCAACGTGTACGAGTTCGTCGACGACGGGCAGGGCGGCAGGCGCCTGCAGATCAACTTCACCAACTGCGTCCACTGCAAGACGTGCGACATCAAGGATCCGATGCAGAACATCGAATGGGTGACCCCGGAGGGCAGCGGCGGCCCCAATTACGTGGACATGTGAGCGTGAAGCAACGGCGCCCGGGACGGTCCCGGGCGCCGCGCGCGGCGGGGCCGGATGCCTCAGCGCTGTCCCTGCCGCTCGAGGCAGGAACGTTCGGCCGTGCACAGGCACCAGTTCAGGGCGCAACCCACCGTGCTCCAGCAGGAGCCGAGAGCGTCGCCGCAGGGGTTCTGCACGGCCAAAAGCCGCGGTTCGGCACTCTCGGGCACCTTCACCCGCTGCGTCACCCTGCCCTCGCTCTGCAGCTGACGCTCCAGCCGCTCCAGCTCCTCCGGCGAGCCGGGCTGCTTCGCCCCGGCCGCGTAGGCCGCAGGTGCCGGCAGCGAGGCCGCCGGCACGGCACAGAACAGGAGCACACAGGCGACGTTCCGGATGCTCGCACCCATCCCTCGTCCTCCTTTCGGCTCGGACCGTCCCACCGGACCGACCCGTGGCGTCACCGCCCTCCCCTGACCACGTCGGGACCCTGACCGAAGAGGATCTTCTTCGCCTCCTCGTCGATGCCCCGCTCCGCCTCCTTCACCTCCTTCGCCCGCGCATAGGCCCGCTTCGTCGCGGGACGTTCGCGGATCTCCTCGAACCAGCGCTTCAGGTTCGGATGGTCGTCGAGGTTCTGGTTCTGCCGCTCGTGCGGCACGATCCACGGATAGCAGGCCATGTCGGCGATGGTGTAGTCCTCGCCCACGATGAACCGCCGCCCCTCGAGGCGCCGGTCCAGCACGGCGTAGAGCCGCGCCACCTCCTTCACGTAGCGCTCGATGGCGTAGGGAATCCGCTCGGGGGCGTAGTGCAGGAAGTGGTGCGCCTGGCCGGCCATGGGGCCGAGCCCGCCCACCTGCCAGAACAGCCACTCCAGCGCGGTCTTGCGCCCGCGCAGATCCGCCGGCAGGAACTTCCCCGTCTTCTCGGCGAGGTAGACGAGGATCGCGCCCGACTCGAACAGCGACAGGGGCCCGCCGCCGTCGGGCGGTTCGTGGTCGACGATGGCGGGGATGCGGTTGTTGGGGCTGATCTTCAGGAACTCGGGGTCGAACTGCCGTCCGCGGCCGATGTCCACGGGGACGATGCGATAAGGCAGCCCCGCCTCCTCGAGGAACAGGGTGATCTTGTGGCCGTTGGGCGTCGGCCAGTAGTAGAGGTCGATCATGGCATCCCCTCCCGGTCCGGCCGCTGGCGCTAGCACGTCTCCCACAGCCGCGGAAGGGGCGCGGGATGCGGGCCTTCCCGCCCTCGCCGTGCCGCTGCGCCATCTCGGAGCGTGCCCGGGCTGCGGCGAGGACCTGCACGATCACGAGCCGCGCGGCGGCACCTGCCGCAGCCGCGGAAGGCCGTTGTCCCGCGCGCTGCGTCCTGCCGGCATCCAGAGCTTCCCCGCCTTCCTGCAGGAGGTGGTGGAAAGCCCGCCCAGGGCGCTCGAGCGGTGGTGGGCGCACCGCTTCTTCCTCCTCGGCGGCGATCTGCCGCTCGATGCCCCCGCGGACATGGGCAAGACCACCTTTGCCCTGGCGCTCGCCGCCCACCTCGCCCGCACCCGGCACGCGCGGGTGATGGTGGTGGCGCCCACGGCCCTGCTGCTCGAGCAGATGCGCGAGCGCCCCGCGGCCATGGGAGCACCGGAGCCGCTGCTGCCGGCCGCTCGCGGCGCCGTCGCGCCGAAGCCGAGGAGCGCCTCGGCCGCGAGCGTCCGGCGCTGGCGCTGGTGACCAACGCCTGGCTCGCCCGCCGCTTCGACCGGCTCGACGTCGCGCTGGCCGAGCGCCTGCTGCGCACGCCACACGCCATCACCCGCCGCCATCTGGCGCTTTACGACCTCGTCGTGCGGCGCTTCCTCGCGAGCCAGGCGCGCGCGGGCGAGGTGGTGCGCGGCCGCTGGCGCATCGCCCTGCCCGAGCTCGGGATCGGGACGGAGATGGAGGGCCCGCGCGAGGCCCGCGGCGAGACCGATCTGGTGGCGGCCCTTGAGGCGCTCTACGCCGAGATCGCGCCGCTGCGCGGGCTGGCCGGGATCCAGGAGCCCGGCGTGGCGGTTCACCGGGAGGACGGGGCGGCGGAGCCCGCCGGCACCGCGTAGATGATCACGATGGCCTGGGCGAGGGGCGGCTCGTCGGTGAGCGTCAGCTCGATGCGCGCCTCCATGCCCGGCGGGGTGATCTCGGCGAGCCGGCGCGCCGCACCGCCGTGCAGCCGCAGCGTCGGCTTGCCCGAGGGCAGGTTCACCACCTCGATGTCGCGCAGGTACACCCCGCGTCCGAAGCCGGTGCCGAGGGCCTTGGAACAGGCCTCCTTGGCGGCGAAGCGCTTGGCGTAGGTCTCGGCCCGGGCGAGGCGGCGGTCAGCCTTCGCCCGCTCGATTTCGGTGAAGCAGCGCTGCGTGAAGCGCTCGCCGAAGCGTTCGAGGGTGCGGGCGATGCGGCGGATGTCGATCAGATCCGCCCCCATGCCGACGATCATGACACGCCCCGTACCTCGTCGAGGATTTCGCGCATGCGCCGCACCGCCGGCACGAAGCCGACGAAGATCGCCTCGCCGATCAGGAAGTGGCCGATGTTGAGCTCCACCACCTCGGGCAGGGCGGCGACGGGGCGCACGTTGTCGTAGTCGAGACCGTGGCCGGCATGGCATTCGAGGCCGAGTGCGGCGCACAGCCGCGCACCTTCCGCAAGCCGCCGCAGCTCGCGCTCGCGCGCTTCGCCCGTGGCGTTGCAGTAGGTGCCGGTGTGCAGTTCCACGCAGGGCGCGCCCACGCGCCTGGCCGCCTCGAGCTGGGCCGGTTCCGGGTCGACGAAGAGCGAGACGCGGATCCCGGCATCGAGGAGCGGTTTCACGAACGCGCGCAGGTGCGCCTCCTGGCCCACCACGTCGAGGCCGGATTCGGTGGTGCGCTCCTCGCGCCGTTCCGGGACGATGCAGCAGGCGTGCGGGCGGATGCGCAGCGCGATGGCCTGCATCTCGGCGGTGGCGGCCATCTCCAGGTTGAAGGGCAGGTCCACCTCGCGGGCGATGCGCTCCACGTCCGAATCCGTGATGTGGCGCCGGTCCTCGCGCAGGTGCGCCGTGACCTGGTCGCCGCCCGCCTCGCGGATCAGCCAAGCCGCCCGGATCGGGTCGGGATGGCTGCCGCCCCGGGCGTTCCTGAGGGTGGCCACGTGGTCGATGTTGACGCCGAGCCGGATCCGGCGCATGGGCCGCAACTCCCCTGCCCTCGCCGGGGTTCATAGCCGGGCCGTGCACGCCGGCAAGGGTGGCGGCGGCCGTGGGCGGCCTCGACGGCCTCCTTCCGGGCGACGATGTGCCGGAACCGGCTCCCGCGAGGAGTGCGGAGGATGGCCGAGCCGCTCGTGGTCCGCGCCTTCTGGGACGAGGAGGCGCAGGTCTGGGTCGCCGAGAGCGACGACGTGCCGGGACTCGTGGCGGAGGCGGCGACCTTCGAGGAG
>BEIP01000123.1 GCA_002898955.1 bacterium HR39
CCGGGAAAGCGGAAGCGCCACAGGGCGATGGCCAGCAGCCCGCCGAGGACGGTGCTGATCAGGGTCGACAGCGCCGCGATGATCAGGCTGTTGGTGAAGGCCTCGATCAGCGAGTCGTTGTGCAGTGCCTTCCAGTAGTACTCGAGCGTGAAGCCGCGCCAGACGATGTTGCGCCGGCTGTCGTTGAAGCTGAAGACGATCAGGATGACGATCGGCGCGTAGAGGAAGACGAAGACCGCGAGCAGCCACAGCCGCAGCCACAGGCTGCGCGCGTAGTCCAGCGGTCCGCGCTCACGCCGCCGCACGGCTGCGTACCCTCTGCTCGTACCACGCCCAGAGGGCGAGGGCGACGAAGGTGGCGTAGAGCAGCAGGAAGGAGAGCGCCGCCCCGAGCGGCACGTTGTTGGCCGCCTTGAACTGGCGCTCGATGACGTTGCCGACGAGCTGGCTGCGCGGCCCGCCCAGGAGGTCCGAAATCACGAAGGTGCCGAGCGCCGGCACGAAGACCAGCACCACCCCGGCGACGATGCCCGGGCGCGCGAGCGGCACCACCACCCGCCACAGGGTGCGCAGGTGCGAGGCGCCCAGATCGAGGCTCGCCTCCAGCAGACTGCGGTCGAGGCGCTCGAGGGCGGCGTAGATGGGCAGCACCATGAAGGGCAGGTAGACGTAGACGATGCCGAAGATCACCGCCGGATCGTCGTAGAGGATCTCGAGCGGCCGGAAGCGTTCGCCGAACAGACCGCCCAGGCCGAGCGGGGCCGCCACCGTCTTCGCGAACAGCCACAGATATTCCAGCGTCCAGTTGAGATAGCCGTTGGTGCGCAGTACCGCGATCATGGCGTAGGTGCGCACCAGCAGGTTGGTCCAGAACGGCAGCACCACCAGCATCAGCAGCACCGGCTTGGTGCGGGTGTCGGCGAAGGTGACGGCGAGCGCCACCGGGAAGGCGACCAGGAGGCAGATCAGGGTGGAGAGGCCGGCGATCCAGAAGGACTTCCAGAACAGGCCGAGGTAGAGGGGCTCCAGCGCCTCGCGGTAGTTGTCGAGGGTCCAGGTGATCACGATCTCGGCCGGTCCCGCCCGCTCGCCGAAGGAGAGCAGCCACACCAGCGCCAGCGGGGCGAGGAAGAAGACGGCGAGCCACGCGAGCCCGGGCAGCAGCGTGGCCCAGAACACCGCCGGTGCCGAGCGCCAGTCGTCCACCGCGAGCCCACCTCCCTCGCGCGGCCGGCGGGCAGGATGGGGGCGCGCCCCGTCCCGTCAACCCGCGCCGGCGCCTACTCCGCCGCGGCGCGCAGCTGCGGCGGGGTCTCCTCGACGATGGCGTCGTGGGCGGCGATGGCCGCCATGTTGAGCATGTCGGAGACGGTGGCGTTCATCGGCACGATCTGCACCGGCCGCTCGAGACCCACCAAAAGCGGGCCGATCACCGTGCCGCCGCCCAGATGCTGCAGCAGCTTGGCGGAGATGTGGGCCGAGTGCAGCGCCGGCATGATCAGCACGTTGGCCGGCCCGGAGAGGCGGCAGAAGGGGTAGTAGGTCTTCATGAGCTCGTAGTCGAGCGCCACGTCCGGTGCCATCTCGCCGTCGTATTCGAAGTCCACCTCCCGGCGGTCCAGCTCCAGCACGGCATCGCGCACCCGTGCCGCCTTCTCCACCGGCGGATTGCCGAAGGTGGCGAAGGACAGCAGGGCGACGCGCGGGGTGAAGCCCATGGCGCGGGCGAACCGGGCGGTCTGGATGGCGATGTCGGCGAGGTCCTGCGGGGTGGGCAGCTCGTGGACGGTGGTGTCCGCGATGAACACCGTGCGCCCGCGCGCCACCATCATGGTCACGCCGAACACCCGGCGCCCCGGCCTGGGATCCAGCACGAGGCGGATGTTGTCGAGCGCCGTTCGGTAGTTGCGGGTCAGGCCGGTGATCATCGCATCGGCGTGACCGCGCGCCAGCATGCAGGCGGCGAAGACGTTGCGGTCCTGGTTGACCAGCCGCTGGCAGTCGCGGAACAGCAGGCCGTTCCGCTGCTGGCGGGCGTAGAGGTACTCGGCGTAGCTGCGGTTGTGCTCGGACAGCCGCGCGTTGTGGATCTCGATGCCGGTGAGATCGACCTGGCCCATGGCCTGGGCGGTCTCGCGGATGCGTTCCTCGCGGCCGATGAGGATGGGCGTGCCGAGCCCGCTGTTGCGAAAAGCGAGGGCCGCCTTGATGCTCTTCTCCTCCTCGCCCTCGGCGAACACCACGCGCTTGGGCTGCGCCTTCACCCGGTCGATGATGGCCTGCATGCGCGAGGCGGCCGGATCGAGGCGCGAGCGGAGCTGCGCCCGGTAGCGTTCCATGTCGACGATGGGCCGGCGGGCGACGCCGCTGTCCATCGCCGCCCGGGCCACCGCCGGCGGCACGTGGGTGATGAGACGCGGATCGAAGGGCGTGGGGATCAGATATTCGGGCCCGTAGCGCAGCCGCCGGCCGGCGTAGGCGGCGGTGACCTCGTCGGGCACCTCCTCGCGCGCCAGCGCCGCGATGGCGTAGGCGGCGGCGATCTTCATGGCCTCGTTGATGGCCGAGGCGCGCACGTCGAGCGCCCCGCGGAAGATGTACGGAAAGCCCAGGACGTTGTTGACCTGGTTGGGATAGTCGGAGCGGCCGGTGGCGATGATGACGTCGGGGCGCACCGCCTTCGCCACCTCCGGCCGGATCTCCGGATCGGGATTGGCCATGGCGAAGACGATGGGCTTCGCGGCCATGCTGGCGATCATCCCGGGCGTGAAGGCACCGGCCTGGGAGAGGCCGAAGAGCACCTCCGCGCCGCGCACGGCTTCTTCCAGGGTGCGGAAGGGCACGTCCGCCGCGTGGGCCGACTTCCACTGGTTCATGCCCTCCTCGCGGCCGCGGTAGATGACGCCGCGGGTGTCGCAGAGGATGACGTGATCGGGCCGCGCGCCCATGGCCTTGAGCAGCTCGGCGCAGGCGATGCCGGCCGCACCCGCGCCGTTGATGACGATCCGCACGTCCCGCAGGCTGCGGCCGGTGATGTCGAGGGCGTTGATCAGCGCGGCGGCGGCGATGATGGCGGTGCCGTGCTGGTCGTCGTGGAAGACGGGGATGTCGACCAGTTCGCACAGCCGCTGCTCGATGACGAAGCACTCGGGCGCCTTGATGTCCTCGAGGTTGATGCCGCCGAAGGTGGGCGCGATCAGCCGCACCGCGTCGACGAACGCGTCCACGTCCTCGGTGGCCACCTCGATGTCGATGCCGTCGATGTCGGCGAAGCGCTTGAACAGCACCGCCTTGCCCTCCATCACCGGCTTGGACGCCAGGGCGCCCAGCCGGCCGAGGCCCAGAACGGCGGTGCCGTTGGAGACCACCGCCACGAGATTGCCCTTGGCGGTGTAGTCGTAGGCGCGGTCGGGATCCTCGCGGATCTCGAGGCAGGGATACGCGACGCCCGGCGAATAGGCGAGCGAGAGGTCGCGCTGGGTGGTGAGCGGCTTGGTGGGCACCACCTCGATCTTGCCGGTCCGCCCGCGCCGGTGCAGCTCGAGGGCTTCCTCGCGGGTGATGCTGGTGCCGTTGCCGCGTTCCGCGTCCGTCATCGCCGCTGCCTCCTTCCCGACCGTCCGCCGCGCCCGCTTCCGGTGCCCATGTTCGCTAACGCCGGAAACGGCGGGGCACAAGGGGCCCGCGCGTCATCCTCCGCCGCCTCCGCCTTCCGCCATCCGGCGGCGCGCTTCCGAGAGCAGCTCCTCGCGCCCGAGCCGGAAGTCCGAGGCCACCCAGAGGTCCTCGAGCTCGCGCAGCAGTCCGCCCACCCGCGGCCCCGGCCGCAGGCCCATGCGCACGAGATCCGCACCGCGCACGGGAAAGGCCGGCGGCTCGAAGGACGCCACCGTGGCGAGGGCCGCCGCGAAGCGCTCGCGCGGGACCTGCCGCAGGGCGGCGGCCAGCGCCAGAAGGCGCCGGTAGCGTTCCGGACCGGAGCGCCAGGCCCGCGCCCGGTGCTCGGCGGCGCTCTCCGTGCAGTCGGGGAGATCGGCCAGCAGCAGGAAGGCCAGATCGTCCCTCTCGCGGTTGGAAAGCCGCAGGCGCGCGGCCAGCGCCTCGACCGTCTCCGCGTCCGGACCGGCGTGGCGCAGGAGTGCCGCGAGGCGCAGGATCGGATCGGCCCAGGGGGCGAGCGCCACGAGGCGTTCGAAGGTGTCGATGTCCGGCGCCGCCGGCAGGATGCGCGCGAGCACGCCGGTCTCCGCCATGAGGCGCAGGCTGTCGGAAGCGCGCGGGGCCATCAGCAGGCGCAGCAGCTCCTCGCGGATGCGCTCGCCCGAAAGCCGATCCAGCCCGGCCGCTTCCGCCTCGATCGCCTCCAGCGCCTCGGCATCGGCCGGCGGGCGGCCGAAGCGGGCGAAGAAGCGGAAGAAGCGCAGGATGCGCAGATAGTCCTCGCGGATGCGCTCGCGTGCACGGCCGACGAAGCGCACCCGTCCCGCCGCGAGATCCGCACGGCCGCCGAAATAGTCGTAGACCCGCCCTTCGAGGTCGGCGCTCATGGCGTTGATGGTGAAGTCGCGCCGGGCGGCGTCCTCCTCGAAGCTGTCGGAGTACTGCACCCTGGCGTGGCGGCCGTAGGTCTCCACGTCGCGGCGCAGGGTGGTGATCTCGAAGCTGCGCTCACCCGCGAGGGCGGTGACGGTGCCGTGGGCGAGGCCGGTGGGGATGGTGCGGATGCCGGCGCGCTCCAGCAGCTCCATCACCCGCTCGGGCGGCTCGGCGGTGGCGATGTCCACATCGTGCGGATCGGCTCCGGGATCGAGCAGGGCATCGCGCACGCAGCCGCCCACGAAGCGGGCCGGGCGTCCGCCGGCGGTGAGCGCCTCCATCACCCGCCGGCTCTCCTCGGCCGCGATCCACGGCGCGCCGGCGAGGGGCCGGTCTTCGGCCGTCGGCCCGTCTTCCCGCTCCCGCCGCTCCGCCGCCTCCGCCATGCCTTCAGCGTCCCGCTTCGTGGCGCACCGGCTCGATCAGGGCCGGCAGCACCCGGCCGGTCGTCCGGTCGTACTGCGGCGGCGCGTAGCGGGCTTCGGGCGGATGACCGCCGGAGAGGGCGAGGCCCACGAGGCTCGCGCAGGCCAGCAGGAGTCCCGTCACGGTGAGGGCGTACCACGGCGTGCTGTCGAGCAGCCGGCCGCCGCGGCGCACCAGAAGCCGCCACAGTGCGAAGGCGGCGAAGGGCGCGAGGAAGGGCAGGATGGCGTGGAGCAGGAGCCGCGTCACGATGCCTCCTCCCGCCCGCCGCGTCCGTTCGCGAGCCGCGCGAGCCCCAGCAGGATGCCGGCGGTGGCGCCCCAGATGTGGTGCCGGTCGTGTTCGAGCACGAACCACTCGCGCCGGCGCCCGCCGCGCACCGCCCCCTCGCGCCGGTAGCGGGAG
>BEIP01000124.1 GCA_002898955.1 bacterium HR39
GCGAGGGCGGTGGAGCGGGCGCTGGCCGAGCTGCGGGCGGCGGCGCAGGAGGGGCGCAACGTCATGCCGGCCTCCATCGCCTGCGCGAAGGCGGGGGTGACCACCGGCGAGTGGGCCCAGGTGCTGCGCGAGGTCTACGGCGAGTACCGCGCCCCCACCGGCCTCGCCGAGGCCCACGCGGCGCTGCCCGAGGACGTGTTCGAGCCCGTGCGCCGCAGGGTGGAGGAGGCCTCGCGCATCCTGCGCCGGCGCCTCAAGATCCTCGTGGGCAAGCCCGGCCTCGACGGCCACTCCAACGGCGCCGAGCAGATCGCCGTGGCGGCCCGCGACTCCAGCATGGAGGTGGTCTACGAGGGCATCCGCCTCTCGCCCGCGCGCATCGCCAACACCGCCCTCGAGGAGGGCGTGCACCTCGTGGGCCTCTCCATCCTCTCGGGCTCGCACCTGCCGCTGGTGCGCGAGGTGCTGGAGCGCATGCGCGCGCTCGGCATCGGCGACGTGCCGGTGGTGGTGGGCGGCATCGTGCCGCCGCAGGACGCCGAGCGCCTCAGGGCGATGGGCGTGGCGGCGGTCTACACCCCCAAGGACTATCGCATCCACGAGATCATGAGCGAGCTCGTGGACATCGTCCTCGCCGCCCACGCCCGCGCCGCCTGAGCCGCATCGCGGCTGCCGGCGTGGATGTGGGACACCATATCCGCCGTGGAGCCCACGGCGGACGGCATGGCGTGAGCGACGCGGACCTCGAACGTCTGTACGAGGAGGACTTCTACGCCTGGACGCGGGCGCAGGCCAAGGCGCTGCGCCAGCTCGCCCGCACCCGGCCCAACGCTCCCGTCGACTGGAAACATCTCGTCGAGGAGGTGGAGGATTTGGGCCGCAGCGAGCTCCATGCGGTGCGCAGCCACCTGCGCGTGCTGATCGAGCATCTGCTGAAGCTCTCGGTCTCGCGGGCGGAGGAACCCCGCCGCGGCTGGATGCTCACCGTCCAGCGCGCACGGACCGAACTGGAGGAGCGGCTGAGCCCGAGCCTGCGGCGGCGTCTCGAGCGCGATCTCGCGCAGACTTACGCCCGTGCACGCCGGGACGCGGCCTTCGCCCTGGAACTCCACGACGAGCACGAGGCGGCGGCGCGGCTGCCCGAGCGCTGTCCCTGGACCCTCGCCCAGCTCCTCGATCCCGACTTCTGGCCGGAGCGGCAGGAGGGCTGAGCCTTCCGGCGGGGTGCGCTCTTCCGTCGCTGGCAGGCATGCTTATATGCTGATATAGGTCGAACCAGCCCGATCACGGACCGGGAGGCCCCGACATGTCCGCGCAACCGCGTCCCTTCTGGCATCCGCTCGCCGCCGGCGGGCTTCTGGGCGTGGCCCTGCTGCTCACCTTCCTGATCACCGGCCACGGCCTCGGCGCGAGCGGCTTCTTCGCCCGCATGGCGGCCTGGGTGTCGGCGCAGCTCGCACCCGGCTGGGCCGCCACCAACAGCTACTTCGCTCCCTTCCTGCAGGCCGGGAACCCGCTGTCCAACTGGATCACCTGGGAGGTGATCGGCGTGGTGACCGGCGGCTTCCTGGGTGCGGTGGCCGCCGGCCGCTTCCGCCTCGGCATCGAGCGCGGGCCGAACCTCTCCACCGGCTCGCGGCTGCTCTTCGCCCTCGTGGGCGGCATCCTCGTCGGTTTCGGCGCACGGCTGGCCCAGGGCTGCACCAGCGGCGTGGGCCTGTCCGGTGCCGCCACCCTGGCGGTGGCCGGCTTCGTGTTCCTCGCCGGCTTCTTCCTCGCCGGCTTCGCGACCGCCCTCTTCACGCGGAGGCTCTGGCAATGACGCTGCCGCTCTACGACAACGGGCTGCTCTCGGGCCTGTTCCTCGGCCTCCTGTTCGGCTTCGCGCTGGAGGCCGCCGGCTTCGGCAGCCCGCGGCGCCTGACCGGACAGTTCCTGCTGAGGGACTGGTCGGTGTTCAAGGTCATGTTCACGGCGGTGATCGTGGCCGCCCTCGGCCTGTGGCTGTTCCAGACCCTCGGCTGGCTGGGGCCGGGCTCCTACTTCGTGCCGGGCCTGCTGCTCTACGGCACCTTCTTCGGCGGCGTGCTGATCGGCGTGGGCTTCATGCTGGGCGGCTACTGCCCCGGCACCTCCGCCGTCGGCCTCGCCTCGGGCCGCATCGACGCGCTGGTGTTCATGATCGGCATGGTGGCCGGCTCCGCCGTCTACGCCGCCGTGTTCGACTGGATCCGGCCCTTCGCGCTCGCCACCGCCGGCCCGGGCGGCTGGACGCTGCCGCAGCTCTTCGGCGTGCCCGACATCGTGGTCATCGCGGCGCTGGCCGTGATCGCCTTCCTCGGCTGGAAGCTGGGCACGGCGATGGAGCGCCGCCTCGGCGGACCCTACCGGGCCGAGCAGATCCTCGAAGACGTCGACGGACTCGGGACGGGTGGCGCCCGCATGGGCGGAGCCGAACGGCTCCATCCGGCCGAGTGAACGGGAAGGACGGATCCGGGCGCGGAAGACGGCTTCCGCGCCCGTTTCCTTCGGGACTATGAGCGTCGCGAAGGGTAACGGAGGGAGATCCCGCATGAACCGCAAGCGCCTGCTCCACGCCACCGCCCTGCCCCTGGTCATGGGTCTCGTGCAGGGCGCGGACCTGCGGAGCGACGGCGGCGTACCCGCGCTGTCCTACGCGCGCCCCGCGGCGGCGCAGATGGCCAGTCCCCGCGCACCGGGGATGACGAATCCCTGTGCGCCGGCCATGACGAACCCGTGCGCGCCCGTGAACCCCTGTGCGCCCGGCATGGCGAGCCCCTGTGCACCGGCCATGAACCCGTGCGCACCCGCGGCGGCCAATCCCTGCGCTCCCGCCATGGCCAGCCCCTGCGCACCGGCCATGATGAACCCCTGTGCCCCGGGCATGCCGGCAACCATGGGCAAGGGGCCGATGGCGCGCGGTCAGGCGGCCATGGGTCGGATGGCCGGTCCCGGACCGAAGCTGCAGCCGACCGCCTGGAACCCGTTCGACGTCACCCGAACGGACGTGAAGGAGGCGGCCTTCGGTGACGCGGTGGATGGGCGCATTCCGAACTACACGCGCGACGCCCCCTTCGTCGCCACTTCGGGCTTGGTGAAGCCGGAGGACTACGGCTACGTGGCATCGCTCGGCTTCCGCACGGTGATCAACCTGCGCACGAAGGAGGAAGGGGCGGACCGCGAAGTCGAGGCGGCGAAGGCGGCGGGACTGAACGTCGTGTGGGTCCCGGTGGCCGGGAAGGCGCCCGAGTGGAACGAGGTCGAGCAGGCGGCGGCCGCCATCGACGATCCCGCCAACTATCCGATCCTGCTGCTGTGCCATTCGGCCAACCGCGCCGGCGCCATGTGGGCGCTCTATCGCGCCTCGCGCGGCGTGCCGCCGGGCATCGCCATCCAGGAGGGCCGCGCCGCCGGCCTCAAGCCCTCGCGCGAGGCGAGGGTGCGCGAGATGCTCGGGATACCGCCGCTGCAGTGAGCTGCACGGCCGAACCGACCCGAGACGGCCCGCCCCGCGCGGGCCGTTTTCCTCTTCAGGCCCGCCGCAGCAGCGAAAGCCGCCGGCGCAGCCAGCCGACCAGCTCGCACAGCAGCGCCGGCGGGCCACTCAGCAGCACCCACACCGCCGTCGCCTCGGCCAGCGGATCGTAGCGCGAATTCGCCGGCAGGCCCGGGTGCACGAGATAGAGTAGGGCCGTCAGCAGCAGCCCCGCGATCCAGCACCAGCCCGCAGCCGAAAGGCGCACCACGCTTCCTCCCGTCCGCTCCCCGGCGGGAGAGGTTAACGGGAGGTGAACGCGGTGCGGGCCGATCCGGCTTCGAAGCGTCTTCCGGTGCGCGGGATCAGGCGCGCAGGGCGTAGGACTCCACCAGCGTGCGCAGCCGGGTGAGCGGATCGCGCCGCGCCGCCCCTTCTCCCGGATCCACCTCGAGCTCGAAGGGGCCGTCGTACTCCACCGCCTCCAGCCGGCGGCGCAGCGTCGGGAAGTCGATCACCCCCTCGCCCGGCACGAGCCGCCGCACCCGCAGGTCCACCACGCCGCGCGGCCAGTCGGCGAACTGGACGAGCAGGATGCGCCGCCCGCCGAAGACCCCGAGCTCGGCTTCGAGATCCGGTGCCCACCACTGGTGGAAGGTGTCGAGCGCGAGACCGATCGGCGCGTCGCGGCCGAAGACGTCGCAGATGCGCCGGACATCGGCCAGCGTCACCAGCACCGAACGCTCGGCGGCATGGAGGGGATGGTGGGGCTCCAGCGCAAGGCGCACGCCGGCCGAGGCGGCATGGTCCACCACCACCGCCAGCGCGTCCTCCACCATGTGGCGGGCGCCCTCGAGATCGCGCGAATCGGGCGGCAGGCCTCCCGCCACCAGCAGCAGGCAGCGCGCTTCCAGCGCCGCCGCCTCGTCGATGGCACGGCGGGTGTCGTCGATGCGCTGGCGACGTTCCGCTCCGTCGGGCGCGGTGAAGAAACCGCCGTAGGAGAGGCTCGTCACCTCGAGGCCGGAATCGCGCACGCGCCGGCGTACTTCGCGCAGGCCGTGGCGGGCGACGTGGTCGCGCAGCAGGCCCACCCCCGTCACGTCGAAGCGGGCGAGCAGGCCCAGCAGGTCGTCGAGGTCGAGTTCGGGGAAGGTCGAGGCGTGGACCGCGAGCCGGGCGATATCGGCCATGGCTCACACCTCCGCGATGGGCTCCATGTCCTCCGGCCAGGGCAGATCGGCGAGCGGTGTGAACAGACGGGTCACCTCCACCCGCCCGAGGACGACGTCCGGCACGCACGCCCCCTCCTCGAGCCGCACGAGCCCCGCCCAGCGCCCGGCCAGTGCCGCCGCCTCCGCCACCCGCGCGGCCACCGGTCCGGCTCCGTCCAGCCCCACGTGGTCGAGGTCGGCGAGCCACGCGGTGCGCAGGAGCTGCAGGAAGGCGGGCGTGGCGAGCGGCGGCACGCCTGAGAGGGCCAGCTCCGGCGCGCCGTGCCCGTCGGCCCGGGCGTGGGCGTCGAGCCGGCGACGCAGGCGCAGGGCCGTGAGGGGACCGGTGGAGGCATCGAGCTGCAGGCCGGCGAACCCGCAGGCGACCAAGGCCTCGACGCCCGATGCCGCGGCCGCAGCGAGCGGGCGCAGCGCCCGCACCGGTCCGGGCAGCGGCGCGTCCGCGGCTGCCGGCCCGATCCCTTCGGTGAACAGGAGGGAAGACGTGAAGCGCCAGAGCCGGCGCCGACCGGCGAGCTCCTGCCAGGTGGCGGCGAGGGCGCCGGGATCGTCGGGGCGCGCGGCCGCCACGACCAGGTGATAGGGCTCGACGCGCCGGTCGAGCCGGGCGGCGAGGTCCTCGAGGGCGGCGCCGTCGTCACCGGGCCGCAGCGGCACGGCGACATAGCGCGGCATCCAGGCGTCGAT
>BEIP01000125.1 GCA_002898955.1 bacterium HR39
ACCCTCGCCTTCAAGGACTTCGCCCTGCAGCTCCTCGGGCGCATGTTCGAGCGGGCGCTCTCCGAAAGCGGCCGGCGCATCACCGTGGTGGGCGCCACCTCGGGAGATACCGGCTCCGCCGCCATCCACGCCCTCGCCGGCCGGCGCAACATCGCCGTGGTGATCCTCCATCCCCACGGCCGCGTCTCCGAGGTGCAGCGCCGGCAGATGACCACCGTCACGGCACCCAACGTCCTGAACGTCGCCGTGCGCGGCACCTTCGACGACTGCCAGCGGCTGGTGAAGCAGCTTTTCGCCGATGCGCGCCTGCGCGAGGAACTCGGCCTCGCCGCGGTCAACTCCATCAACTGGGCCCGCATCGCCGCCCAGAGCGTCTACTACGCCTTCGCCGCGGTGCGGCTCGGCGGACTCGCGCGGCCCGTGCTGTTCTCGGTACCCACCGGCAATTTCGGCGACGTCTATGCCGGCCATGTGGCGCGGCGCATGGGGCTGCCGCTGCGCGGCCTCGTCGTCGCCACCAACGAGAACGACATCCTCGCGCGCTTTCTGGAGACGGGCCGCTACGAACCGGCCGGCGTGCGTCCCACCATCACCCCGGCCATGGACATCCAGGTGGCGAGCAACTTCGAGCGGCTGCTGTTCGAGCTGTTCGACGGCGACGGCGCGGCGGTGGCGGCCGCCTTCCGCGAACTCGCCGAGCGCGGCGGCTTCTCCGTGCCGGCTTTCGTCCTCGCCCGTGCCCGCGCCCTGTTCCGTGCCGGGCGGGCGGACCAGGAGGAGACCCGCCGCACCATCGCCGCCGTCCACCGCGAAGCCGGGGTGGTGATCGATCCGCACACCGCCGTGGCGGTGGCCGTGGGTCGGCGTCTGCGCGGGGCGGGGGAGGGACCTCTCGTGCATCTCGCCACCGCCCATCCCGCCAAGTTCCCGGACACGGTACGCGAGGTGCTGGGAATCCGGCCGGCGCTGCCGCCGGCCTGGCGGGACCTGTTCGAGCGCGAGGAGCGCTGCATGGTCCTGGATCCCGATCCCGCCGCCATCGCGGCGGCGGTGCGCGAGCACGCGGAGCGGGCGCCGTGAAGGACCTGCCGGTGCGCATCACCACCCTGCCGTCGGGGCTGCGGGTGATCACCGCGGAGATCGCCCACGTGCGTTCGGTCGCCCTCGGGGCGTGGATCGCCGCCGGCACCCGCGACGAAGCGCCGGAGGATGCGGGCCTCGCCCACTTCCTCGAACACATGACCTTCAAGGGCACGCGGCGCCGCTCCGCCCGGCGCATCGCCGAGGAGATCGAGGACGTGGGCGGCAGCCTCGACGCCCACACCACGCGCGAATACACCGCCTACTACGCGCGGGTGCTGGCCGAGGATGCGCCCCTCGCCCTCGATCTGCTGGCCGATCTCGTCCAGGACGCCGTGCTCGATCCCGGGGAGCTCGCCCGCGAGCGGGACGTGGTGCTGCAGGAGATCGCCGAGATCGCGGATGCCGCCGACGAGTGGGTGTTCGACCTCGCCCAGCAGACCGCCTTCCCCGATCAGGGGCTGGGATGGCCCATCCTCGGCCGACGCGAGACGGTGCGCGGCTTCGACGCCGACCGCACCCGTCGCTTCCTCGCTCAGTGCTACACCGCGCCGCGCACGGTGGTGGCCGCGGCCGGTGCGGTGGACCACGCCCGCTTCGTGGACGAGGTGGCCCGGCTGTTCCGGACGCTGCCCGGCGATCTCGGACCGGCGCGGCAGCCGCCCCGCTATGTGGGCGGCGAGGCCCACGAGGAGCGCGAGATCGACCAGCTCCACGTGGTGCTCGGCATGGCGGGCGTGGGCCTCGACGATCCCGCCTTCTACGCCCAGCACCTCTTCTCCGGCATCCTCGGCGGCGGCATGGCCTCGCGCCTGTTCCAGGAGGTGCGCGAGGTGCGCGGTCTCGCCTATTCGGTCTTCACCTTCGTCAACGTCTTCGCCGACGTGGCCTTCTTCGGCGTCTACGCCGCCTGCGATCCGCAGCGCGCCGGCGAGCTCGTGCGGGTGATGGCCGGGGAGACCCGCCGGCTCGCCGACGAGGGGCCGAGCGAGGCCGAACTGCGTCGCGCCCGCCGCCAGGTGGAAGCCGGCATCTTCATGTCGCTGGAAAGCCCCGGGGCTGTGGCCGAGGATGCCGCCCGCCAGCTCCTCTACTTCGGACGGCGCATCACGCCCGAGGAGGTGCGCGAGCGCATCGCGGCGCTGGGCGCGGAGGACGTGCGCGCCATCGGCCGGCGGCTGCTCTCCGCCCGTCCCACCCTCGCCGCCGTGGGGCCGCGCGGCACGCTGCCGGACCTGACGGAGGTGGAGGCGATCATCCGGCCCGCTTGAGGGGCCGCCGTACGGCCCGGCCGATCGGTCGCGTTGCGGTGCAGCATGGCGCGCGCTAGATGGCGCCCGCAGCCCGCGTTTCTTTCCTGTGCACGAGGGAGTCCCCCATGGAACGGCCGCAGCGGCGCCCGCGCAACCCCTGTTTCAGCTCGGGCCCCACCGCCAAGCGTCCGGGCTGGTCGGTCGAGGTGCTGAAGGACGCCCTGGTCGGGCGCTCGCACCGCTCCGCCCCGGCCCGCGCCCGCCTGCGCGAGGTGATCGAGAGAAGCCGCGCTCTTCTGCGCATGCCCGAGGACTGGCGGCTCGGCATCATGCCGGCCTCGGACACCGGCGCCTTCGAGGCGGCCATGTGGTCGCTCCTGGGCGCGCGCGGCGTGGACGTGATCGCCTTCGAAAGCTTCGGCCAAGGCTGGCTTGTCGACATCACGAAGCAGCTCCGTCTCGAAGACGTGCGGGCCTTCACCGCCCCCTACGGCGAGCTGCCCGACCTCTCGCAGGTGGATCCGGCGCGTGACGTGGTGTTCTGCTGGAACGGCACCACCTCGGGCGTGTGGGTGCCCGACGGCGGGTGGATCGCGCCGGACCGCCAAGGGCTGGTGCTGTGCGATGCCACCTCGGCCGTCTTCGCCGTGCCGCTTCCCTGGGACCGGCTCGATGTGGTGACCTGGTCCTGGCAGAAGGTGCCGGGCGGCGAGGCGCAGCACGGCATGCTGGCGCTCTCGCCGCGCGCGGTGGAGCGGCTGGAGAGCTGGAGCCCGCCTTGGCCGCTTCCCAAGATCTTCCGGCTCACCAGGGGCGGAAAGATCGACGAGGGCATCTTCCGGGGAGACACCATCAACACGCCCTCCATGCTCGCGGTCGAGGACGCGCTGGACGGGCTGCGCTGGATCGAGAGCATCGGCGGGCTGGAAGGGGCGATCGCCCGCTCGCGGGCCAATCTGCGCGTGATCGAGGAGTGGGTCGCGCGCACGCCCTGGGTGGACTTCCTCGCCCGCCGGCCGGAGATCCGCTCCAGCACCTCCATCTGCCTGTCCATCGTCGACCCGCGGGTGGCCGAGCGGCCGCAGGACGGGCAGCACGCCTTCGTCAGGGCCATGACCGCGCGGCTCGAGGAGGAAGGCGTGGCCTACGACATCGCCGGCTATCGCGACGCGCCGCCGGGGCTGCGCATCTGGGGCGGCGCCACCGTCGAGACCGCCGACATCGAGGCCCTGCTGCCGTGGCTGGACTGGGCCTTCGAGGAGACCCTGGCCGAGACCATCCGCTGAAGGGAGCCGGACCGTGCCGCAGGTTCTGATCGCCGACCGGATGAGCCCGCTTGCGCAGAAGGTGTTCGAGCAGCACGGCATCGTCGCCGAGGTGAGGACCGGGCTCTCCGAGGACGAACTCCGCAAGGTCATCGGACAGTACGACGGTCTGGTGGTGCGCTCGGCCACGAAGGTCACCGCCCGGGTGCTGGAGGCGGGCGTGCCGCGCCTCAAGGTGGTGGGCCGCGCCGGCATCGGCGTGGACAACGTCGACGTGGAGGCGGCCACGCGGCTCGGCGTGGTGGTGATGAACGCTCCCTTCGGCAATGCGGTCACCACCGCCGAGCACGCCATCGCCATGATGATGGCGCTCGCCCGTCACATCCCCGCTGCCGATCGCTCCATGCGGGCGGGGAAGTGGGAAAAGAACCGCTTCATGGGAATGGAACTGGCCGGCAAGACGCTGGGGCTGATCGGCTGCGGCAACATCGGCTCCATCGTCGCCGACCGCGCCCACGGCCTGAAGATGAAGGTGATCGTCTACGACCCCTATCTCTCCGACGAGCGGGCGCGGTCGCTCGGGGTCGAGAAGGTCTCCTTCGACGAGCTGCTGCAGCGCGCCGACGTCATCTCGCTGCACACCCCGCTCACCCCCGAAACGCGCAACATCCTCTCGCGCGAAGCCCTGCTGCGCACCAGGCCGGGCGTGCGCATCGTCAACTGCGCGCGCGGCGGGCTGGTGGACGAGCAGGCGCTCTACGACCTGATCCGTGCGGGGCACGTCGCCGGGGCGGCGCTCGACGTCTTCGCCGAGGAGCCGCTCGGCGAATCGCCGCTGCGCGAGCTCGACGAGGTGGTGCTCACCCCGCACCTCGGCGCCTCCACCACCGAGGCGCAGGAGAAGGTGGCGATCCAGATCGCCGAGCAGATCGCCGACTTCCTGCTCTACGGCGCCGTCTCGAACGCCATCAACATGCCCGCGGTGAGCGCCGAGGAGGCGCCGCGGCTGCGCCCTTACACGAAGCTGGCCGAGCAGCTCGGCTCCTTCGCCGGCCAGCTCACCGAGACGGGCCTTCGGCGCGTGACCATCACCTACGGCGGCGAGGCGGCCGCCCTGAATACCCGGCCGCTCACCCAGATCATCCTCAAGGGCCTGCTGGCGCCGCAGCTCGAGGGCGTCAACATGGTGAGCGCGCCGGTGATCGCCCGCGCCCGCGGCATCGACGTGGCCACGGTGGAGCGGGAGAACATCGAGGGCTACCGCACGCTGATCTCGGTGGAGGTGGAGACGGAGCGGCGCGAGCGCTGCGTGGCCGGCACGCTGTTCCAGGGCTCCGAGCCGCGCATCGTCACCGTCGACGGCATCCCCATGGAGGCGCGGCTCGGCGAGCACATGCTGTTCGTGCGCAACGTCGACCGCCCGGGGCTCATCGGCGCGCTGGGGACGCTCCTGGGCGAGGCGGGGGTGAACATCGCGAGCTTCCATCTCGGCCGGCGCGAGCCGGGCGGCGAGGCGCTGGCGCTGGTGGAAGTGGACCAGCCGGTGGGCGAGGAGCTGCTCGCCCGCATCCGGGCACTGCCGCACGTGCTGCAGGCCAGGGCCCTGCGCTTCTCCTGAGGGCGCTTGACGAGAGCCGCGCGGGCTCCCAGATACGGGCCCGCCGGACGTGCCCAGGTGGCGGAACTGGTAGACGCGCTACGTTCAGGTCGTAGTGGCCGCAAGGCCGTGGAGGTTCGAGTCCTCTCCTGGGCACCACCCTCTTCCCTTCCGCCCGACGGACCGTGCGAAC
>BEIP01000126.1 GCA_002898955.1 bacterium HR39
GGAATGCCCAGCCTCCGGGCGAGCGGCGCAAGCCCCCGCCGGACCACGTTGAAGGCCGCCTGGACGGCCGGAAGGCGCGGCAGCCCGCCGGCGTTCTCGTGGGGCAGCGGACGGTCGGCGAGGTCGTCGAGGCCGAGGAAGCGTCCCAGCCGCGCGAGCGTCGGCCCGGGCATCCCGCGCAGGTCGTCGAGATGGAGGATCAGCAGCCGGTCCGGCGGTATCAGCCGGCGCAGCGCCAGCGCGCGGGTGCCGACGGATGCGACGGTGCGATACTGCAGGTGGAGAGGATCGAGGCAGCCCAGGGGGATCCCCCTTCCGGTGCGCCGGCGTTCCTGCGCATCCCACGCCGCACCGAGGTCCCGCAGGTCTTCCTCGCCGTTGCGCAGGAGCTGGGCGTGGAAGGAGACCACCAGCTCCACCGGATCGCGCACCATGCAGACGAACCTGGCACCGGAACTGTAGCGGCGGATGGCCTCGATGGTGTCGTGGCGCAGATCGTAGAGCGCCGACGCCTCGCCGACGACGGCGTGGCGCTCCGGATCGACATCACGGAACAGCCGTTCGTCGTCCCGCAGGGTCTCCACCGGGCGCGAGCGCAGGAAGGAGGCAAAGAACAACGGCTCCTTGGGCTCGCACAGAAAGCAGCGCGGGTGATCGCAAAGCAGGCGCCAGAGGCTCGTCGTCCCGCACTTGGGCGCGCCGATGACGAAGAGATTGGGGCGGACCCGTGCAGCCATCCCGCCCTTCCAGCGGCGGTCGGCGTCCGCACCCGGCGCGGCCGACCCTTCCGGTCCTCCGGTGGCACCGATCGCCTGCGGGTGTCAAGCGTTCCCATCGGGAACAACCCAAGGGCGAAACTTGCCGCTGCGGGCGTCCCGCACCGCACCGGCTTGCGTCGCGGCCGCATAAGATGTATCGGAGAGGAAACTCCGGGAACCCGCTGGGAGGAACCGTCATGGGCCGGATCTACGCCACCGCCGCCGTGCTGGGCCTGCTGGCCTCCGCCGCCTGGGCGGCGCCGCAGGACGTGAAGCTGCCGGAGAACTGGCGCGAGACGTTCGTGAAGTACTGGGAGGGCGACCGCGCGCCGCCCAACGACACCCAGACCGGCGTCGCCTGGGCCAACCGGGTCGCCCTCGAGAGCGCGAAGGGCGGTGGGCCGCTCGCCTACGGCTCGATGATCGTCTTCGAGGTCTACAAGGCGAAGCTCGACGCCGAGGGCAAGCCGGTGCTGGACGAGCAGGGCCGGCGCATTCCCGACACCCTCGCGCTCGTCGCGGTGATGGAGAAGCGCGAAGGTGCCGGCGCCGCCTGGCCCGAGGAGATCCGCAACGGCGACTGGGAGATGGCCGCCTTCACTCCACAGGGGACGTTCATCGAGCGCGACTACGCGCCCTGCCTCGAGTGCCACAAGCCGCTCGAGGATCAGGACTACATCTTCACGCGCTCCTTCCTCGACGAGGCCGCATCGGGACGCTGAGGAGCGCCGTGCCCGGGCGGGGAGGCGGCGGAGTTCCGTCGCCTCCCCTCTCTTCCTCGCCCGCACGGAGCGCCGCGTGCGGCCCTGCGCCGCGGACACCCGCTCCCGCCGTCGACGCCGGTGGTCGCCCGGCCCGGACGCCGCCCTTTCCGGGGTGCGCAGACGACGGTATCATGTGGTGGGCGGGACCACTGAAGGGAGAGAGGCCATGAGGACGTGGTCACGCAGGATGCTGCCGCTGCTGGCGGCGGCGGTCGCGACGCTCTGGGCGTCGGGAGGCGGAGCCCAAGAGCCCATCCGCATCGGTGCCGTCATCCCCACCACCGGCCCGCTGCAGGTCTACGGCGAGGCCACCATCAACGGCCTGCGCCTCGCGGTGGACGAGATCAACGCCGCGGGCGGCGTGCTCGGCCGGCCGGTGGAGCTGGTGGTGGCGGACACCGCCACCAATCCGCAGGTGGGCGTCGAGGCGGCCAAGCGGCTCGTCGCGGTGGAGGGCGTGGTCGGGCTGATCGGTGCGCTCTCGAGCGGCGTCACCATCCCCATCGCCACCACCGTCGCGAAGCCCGAGAGGATCCCCCAGATCTCCACCGCCTCCACCTCGCCGGTCATCACCACCCTCGACGACGACGGCTTCCTGTTCCGCACGGTGCCGAGCGACGCCCTGCAGGGCGTGGTGCTGGCGCAGCTGGTGGCCGAACAGGGCTTCCGGCGCGTCGCGGTGATCTACGTCAACAACGACTACGGCCGCGGGCTGGCCGAAGCCTTCGCCGGCGCCTTCACCGGTGAGGTCAGCGCCATGGTAGCCTACGAGGAGCGGCAGGCCTCCTATCGCGGCGAGCTGCAGCGGGCGAGCCGGGGCGATCCCGAGGCGCTGGTGCTGATCGCCTATCCCGGCGACGGCATCCCCATCCTGCGCCAGGCTCTCGAGGAGGGTTTCTTCTCGAAGTTCATCTTCACCGACGGCATGAAGGCGCAGGACGTGGTGGACGCCATCGGCGCGCCGCTCGAGGGGGCCTTCGGCACCGCGCCCACCGGCGATCCCGAGAGCCCGGCGGCGCGGCGCTTCCGCGAGCTCTACGAGGCCAGGTACGGCGAGCTGCCGCCGCAGCCCTTCATCGACAGCGCGTACGACGCGATGATGCTGATGGCGCTCGCCATCCAGAAGGCCGGCAGCACCGACGGCACGGCGATCCGCGACGCCCTGCCGGTGGTGGCCAATCCGCCGGGCGAGAAGGTGATCCCGGGCGAGTTCGCGAAGGCCAGGGCGATCCTCGAGGCCGGCGGTGACGTGGACTACGAGGGCGCCGCGGGCAACCAGAACTTCGACGAGCACGGCGACGTGCCGGGCATCTACTCGCACTGGGCGATCCGCGACGGCAAGATCGTCGAGGTGGCGGTCATCCGTCCCTGAGGTGCGGGCGGACGCTCCGACCGGGAGCCCGCGGCGGCGGCCGCGGGCTTTTCCTCTTCAGCGACCGCGGTCGGAGTCCGGCTCCACCGGTGGCGGCGGGCGCTCTGGCAGCAGCCCCTCCGGGCGCCACAGCAGGATCACCTGCAGCAGCACGCCCACCAGCAGCACCCGCAACGCCCCGGCCCGTGCCGCATAGTCCACCGGCAGCCACGCGGCGAGGAACTGGGTCCCCGACCACAGGGCCCAGATCACGAAGGCGCCCAGCACCGCGCCGAGATTGTTGCCACTGCCGCCGGCGATCAGCATGACCCAGACGAGGAAGGTGGTGAACAGCGGATCGAAGGCCTCGGGGCTGATGAAGCCGACGAAGTGGGCGTAGAGGCCGCCGCCCGCGCCCATGACGACGCTGCCGAGCACGAAGGCCTCGAGCCGGGCGCGCAGCACGTCCTTGCCACAGGCCATGGCGGCCGCCTCGTCCTCGCGGATCGCCCGCTGCACCCGTCCCCAGGGCGCCCGGTTGGCCCGCTCCAGCGCGGCCCAGACCAGGGCGATGGTCGCCGCCACCACCGCGAGGAAGGCGAGCTCGCCGAGATCCCCCGGCAGGCCCGCGAAGGGATGGGGGATGGCGGGGATGCCGCGCACCCCGTTGGTCAGCCACTCCTCGTTCTTGAGGACCAGCCGGACGATCTCGCCGATGCCGATGGTGGCGATGGCGAGATAGTCGGCCCGCAGATCGACGCAGACGAGGCCGACGAGGAGGGCGAGCAGGCCTGCGAGCACGCCCCCCGCCAGCACGCCGACGGGAAACGGCAGGCCGAACCCTCCGAGGTGGAAGGGGCTCTCCGGGGTGGAGAGGATGGCGGCGGTGTAGGAGCCGACGGCCCAGAAGCCGGCGATGCCGATGTTGAACTGGCCCGAGAACCCCCACTGCACGTTGAGGCCGAGGCTCACCACGGCGTAGATGCCGGCCATGGTCAGGAAGAAGACGGCGAATCCGGCGAGACCCGTGAGTTCCATTCACCGGCCTCCAAACATGCCCGTGGGACGGAAGACCAGCACCAGCACGATGAGCGCGAAGGCCACGGCCGGCTTGTAGACGGGCTCCAGGAACATGGTGGAGACCTCCCCGGCGATGCCCAGCAGGAAGCCGCCGGCGATCGCCCCGTAGGGCTGGCCGATGCCGCCCAGCAGGGCCGCGGCGAACACCGGCAGCAGCACGTTCCACCCCAGAAGCGGATTGAGGCGGGTGTCGAGGGCGAGGAAGATGCCGGCCGCGGCGGCGAGGGCACCGCCCACGATCCACGTCCAGCGGATCACCGCCTCGGTGTCGATGCCGCACACCTGGGCGAGGTCGGGATCGTCGGCCATGGCGCGCATGGCCTTGCCGGTGCGGGTGCGGGTGAGGAAGAGGTGGAGCGCCGCCACCAGCGCCAGAGTGACGGCGAGGATCACCAGGTGTGTGGGCCGGATGCGCAGTCCCCACACCCGCCAGGGCGGCACGATATCCGTCGCGTAGACCACGTTCTCCGGGCCCCAGACGAGCTGCACCACGCTGCGCAGCACCAGCGCCACGCCGAAGGAGGAGATGAGCAGGATCACGGGCGCGGTGCGACGCAGGCGGCGGAACAGCACCCGGTCGATCGCCACCGTCACCGCCGCCGTGGCGGCGAGGGCGAAGGGGAAGACGGACCACAGAGGCAGGCCGAGGGTGGCGACGCCGAAGAGCGCGAAGTAGGCGCCCAGCGTCATGGTGTCGCCGTGGGCGAAGTTGGCGAAGCGCAGGATGGCGAAGAGCAGCGACACGCCCACCGCTCCGAGCGCGAAGATGCCGCCGGAGACGATGCCGTAGACGACGAGTTGCAGCAGGTCCTGCAGCATGCCGCGGGTCAGCCGCCGAGGAACATGCGGGCGATCTCCGGGTTGTTCAGCACTGCCGGCCCGGTGTCGTCGAAGCGGTTGGCACCGCCCACCAGCACCCAGGCGTGGTCGGCGAACTCCAGCGCCTTCTTCGCGTTCTGTTCGACCATGAGGATGGTGGTGCCGTGCCGGTTGATCTCGCGGATGCGGTCGAACACCACGTCGACGGAGCGCGGCGAGAGGCCGGCCGTGGGTTCGTCCAGCATGAGCAGCTTCGGCCGGGCGAGCAGCGCCCGGGCGATGGCCAGCATCTGCCGCTCGCCGCCGGAGAGGGTGCCCGCGCGCTGCCGGCGCCGCTCGGCCAGCACCGGGAAGATGGCGAACACCCGCTCGAGATCGCCGCGGATGTCGTCGCGCCGGGTGAAGGCACCCATCTCGAGGTTCTCGAGCACGGTGAGCGAGGGGAAGACGTTGCGCTCCTGCGGCACGTAGCCGAGGCCGAGGGGCGCCAGCGTGCGGGGCTCGGCCCCGGTGACGTCGCGTCCGTCGAACAGCACCCGGCCCTCGCGCACCCGCACGAGGCCGTAGATGGCCTTGAGCAGCGTCGACTTGCCGGCGCCGTTGGGGCCGATGACGA
>BEIP01000127.1 GCA_002898955.1 bacterium HR39
CCGCCGCCTCCACCACCGCCCGGCCGAGGGGGTGTTCGCTCCTGAGCTGGGCGGATGCCGCGAGGCGCAGCAGTTCGGCCGGCTCCAGCCCGTGAGCCGCGAGGTCCACCAGCCGCGGGCGGCCCTCGGTGAGGGTGCCGGTCTTGTCGAAGACCACCGTGTCCACCGCGTGCGCCCGCTCCAGGGTCTCGATGTCGCGCACGAGGATGCCGGCCCGCGCGGCGGCGCCGGTCCCCGCCACCAGCGCCACCGGCGTGGCGAGCCCGAGCGCGCAGGGACAGGCGATCACCAGCACCGTGACGGAGGCCACCAACGCCTGCTCGAAGGTGCCGCCCCGAAGCAGCCAGCCGGCGAAGGTGAGGAGCGCGATGGCGATCACCACCGGCACGAAGACGGCGGAGATGCGGTCCACCAGCCGCTGGATGGGGGCCTTCCCGGCCCGGGCCTGCTCCACCAGCCGGGCGATGCGCGCGAGCGTGGTGTCGCGGCCCACCCGCAGCGCGCGGATCTCCACCGCGCCGGGGCCGTTCACGGTGCCGGCCAGCACCCGGTCACCGGGGCCGCGCGGCACCGGCATGCTCTCGCCGGTGACCAGGGACTCGTCGAACTCGCTCTCGCCGGCCACGATCTCGCCGTCCACCGGCACCCGCTCGCCGGGTCCGACCAGGACGATGTCGCCCACGCGCACCTCGTCGACCGGGACCTCGATGTCCCGCCCGTCGCGGCGCACCCGGGCGCGCTCGGGACGCAGCGCCATCAGCCGGCGGATGGCCTCGGCGGCGCTGCGCCTGGCCCGCTCCTCGAGCCACTTGCCGATGCGGACCATGGTGACGATGACGGCGGCGCCGTCGAAGTAGAGGTGGCCCGCGGCCGCATCGCCGAGCGCCAGCACGAGGGCGAGGCTGTAGAGGTACGCGGCGGAGGTGCCGAGCGCCACCAGCACATCCATGCTGCCGGTGCGCGCGCACAGCGCCTTCCACGCCCCGCGGTAGAAGCGCCAGCCGGCGACGAACTGGACCGGGGTGGCGAGCAGCAGCTCGCCCCACGGGGAGAGCGGGCGCGGCAGGCCGAAGGCGTGGGCGGCGAGCTGGGCGAGGAGCGGCAGGGTGAGCAGCACCGCTCCCAGCGTGATCAGCCCCTCGCGGCGCAGGGCGCGCTCGTCCACCACCCCGCGCCGCTGTTCGGCGAGCCGGGCACGATAGCCGGCCTTTTCCACCGCCTCCAGCAGATCGCGCGGCTCCACCGCACCGGGCAGCACCGCCACCTCGGCGGTGCCCAGCGCCAGGTTGACGCTGGCGTCCACCACCCCCGGCACCGAGAGCAACGCCTCCTCGACCCGCCGCACGCAGGCGGCGCAGCTCATGCCCTCGATCACCAGCGTCACGCTCTCGCGCGGCACGCGGTAGCCGGCCTCCTCCACCGCCTCGACGAGCTCGCGGGTCGAGGCGCCTTCGGCGAGCTCCACGCGGGCGCGCTCGAGGGCGAGGTCCACTTCGGCGCGGCGAACGCCCGGGGTCTTCCCGAGGGCGCGCTCCACCCGCCGCACGCAGGCGGCGCAGCTCATGCCCTCCACCGGAAAGGCGAGCTTACGGACTTCATCTTCGCGCTCGCGGGCCGCCGCTTGCGCCATGGCCCACACCTCCGCTCCGCCATGTGGAGCAGATGGACCTTCCAGCAACTGGAAGGTCAAGGGGCGGAGGCGGGCTCCGGCGTGCGGTCCTCGCGGCCGCGGGCCACGAGGCGCAGGAACAGCTCCTCGAGGTCGGGCTCGCGGGTGGCGAGATCGCGCACGGCGAAGCCGGCGGCGCGAACCGCCTCCAGCAGATCCCCGATGCGGGTGCGGCTCGGCCGGTAGCGCACCACGAGCCAGCCGTCGTCCACGGAAAAGCCCAGCGCGCGCAGGACTTCGGGCAGGCCGTCCACCGGCGGTTCGGTGCGCACGCGGAGCTCCTTCTCGTCGAGGCGCGCCACCAGCTCGCGGGTGGCGCCGCAGGCCACCAGCCGCCCGTGGTCGATGATGGCGACCTGCCCGCACAGCGCCTCGGCCTCCTCGAGGTAGTGGGTGGTGAGCACCACGGTGGTGCCACGGGCGTTGAGCCGCTTCATGTAGGCCCAGAGCTGGCGGCGCAGCTCCACGTCCACCCCGGCCGTCGGCTCGTCGAGGATCACCACCGGCGGATCGTGGACCAGCGCCTTGGCCACCAGCAGCCGCCGGCGCATGCCGCCCGAGAGCGTGCGCGCGTACGCATCGGCCACGTCAGAGAGGCCCAGCGCCTCCAGCAGCTCGTCGGTGCGGCGGCGGTGCTTCGGCACGCCATAGAGGCCGGCCTGGTACTCGAGGGTCTCGCGCGGGGTGAAGAAGGCGTCGATGTTGAGCTCCTGCGGCACCACGCCCATCAGACGGCGCACGAGGCGCGGGCGCTCGTCGAGGTCGACCCCGAGCACCCGCACGGTGCCGGCGGTCTTGACCACCAGCCCGGCGAGGATGTTGATGGTGGTGGACTTGCCGGCGCCGTTGGGGCCGAGCAGGCCGAAGAAGGCGCCGCGCGGCACGGTGAAGTCGATGCCGTGCAGCGCCACCTTGTCCGGGCGTCCGCGGCCACCACGATAGACCTTGAAAAGCCCCCGCAGCTCGATGGCGGGGGCCGCGACGTCTTCGGGACTCGACGCGGCCGGATGCGCGTGCACGATGGGGCCCGTCCACGGGATGGAGACCGGAGGGCATGTCGGTTGCCGAAGCACGGAGTAAAGGGATCGGGGAACACTACATCCTGGGCGGCGAGGAGGTGGTGATCGTCGACTCGCTCCACGTGAGCTGCGACGGCGGCGGAGGCGTGCTCGGCCACCCGGTGGAGTACATCACGCTGGAAAAGGGCGGGGAGGCGGTGTGCAAGTACTGCGACCGCCACTTCTACCACGTGGACCATCCGCGCGTGCCGGAGATCCGCCGCAAGGGCGAGCCCTTCCAGCCCTGAGGCGGCCCGCACGGGGGAGACCGGCCCTTGGACATCGCCCGCTGGATCGAGCGTCACGCCGCCTTCACGCCGGAGCGGCCCGCGATCCGCTTCGGCGAACGGGTGATCACCTGGCGGGAGCTGGACGCACGGGTGCGCAGGCTCGCCCGCGGGCTCGATTCGCGCTTCGGGCTCGGGCGGGGTGATCGGGTGGCGTGGCTCGGCCTCAACCACCCGGACATGCTGCTGCTGCTCTTCGCCTGCGCCCGGCTCGGGCTCGTTCTGGTGCCGCTCAATGCGCGCCTCGCCCCCGCCGAGCACGCCTACATCCTCGACCATGCCGGGGTCGAGGTGCTGTTCTGCGGCCCCGGCTTCGAGGAAGCGGGCGCGCGCCTCGCCGGCGAGCTCGAGGACCTGCGGGTGGTCGCGGCGGAGGGGCCGGAGGGGATCGACGCGCTGCTCGCCGAGGAGGGCGCCGAGCGCCATCCGCACGTGGACCTCTCCTGCCCGATCCTGCTGGTCTACACCTCCGGCACCACCGGCCGGCCCAAGGGCGCCGTGCTGACCCAGGCGGCGCTGTTCTGGAACGCCGTCAACAGCACCCACATGCACGACCTCGGCAGCGCCGACCGGGTGCTCACGGTGCTGCCCATGTTCCACGTGGGCGGGCTCAACATCCAGACGACGCCGGCCCTGCACGCCGGGGCGGAGGTGGTGCTGCTGGAGCGCTTCGACGCCGATGCCGCCCTCGCGGCCATCGAGGCCTTCCGCCCCACCCTCACCGTGCTGGTGCCGGCCACCATGCGGGCGCTGATCGAGCATCCGCGCTGGGAGCGGGCGGACCTGTCGTGCCTGCGCATGATCGCCTGCGGCTCGCAGGTGGTGCCGCTGCCGCTGCTCGAGGCCTTCAACGGGCGCGGCGTGCCGGCGGCCCAGGTCTACGGTTCCACCGAGACCTGCCCCATCGCCGTCTACCAGCGGGCGGCCGACGCCCTGCGCAAGCCCGGCTCCACCGGCAAGCCGGGGCTGCATGTGGAGATGCGGATCGTCGATCGCGAAGGCCGCGACGTGCCGCCGGGAGAGCGGGGCGAGGTGTGGATCCGCGGCCCCAACGTCATGAGCGAGTACTGGCGCGACGAGAAGGCCACCCGCGAGGCGCTGGTGGAGGGCTGGTTCCGCACCGGGGACGTGGGCGTGGTCGACGGAGAGGGGGATCTGTGGATCGTCGACCGCATCAAGGACGTGGTGATCTCCGGCGGCGAGAACATCTATCCGGCGGAACTGGAGGCGGTGCTCCACGCCGAGCCGCGGATCCGCGAGGCGGTGGTGGTGGGCCGGCCCGACCCCCGCTGGGGCGAGGTGCCGGTGGCGGTGGTGGTGCGCGCCGATCCCGCCCTGCGGGAGGAGGAGGTGCTGGCCCTGTTCGAGGGCCGGCTCGCCCGCTTCAAGCATCCGCGGGCGGTGGTGTTCGTCGAGGAGCTGCCGAGGAACGTGATGGGCAAGGTGCTGAAGTACCGCCTGCGGGAGTGGCTGGCCGGCGCGGGGGACGATGTCCGGCCGTGAACGGCGCACGGCCACGGCTGAGGCCGCCGGAGCGGAGCTCGGCACGCCGCGGCCGGTCACGGTGGTGGACCGGCGCATCCGCCGGCCCGTCTACCGCTACGCCGGCTTCGCGTGGTGGAGGGCGGGAGCGGGCGGCGCATCGCGCTGCCCATGCCCGGCACCATAGCCCAGTGGCCGACCCCGGGCGGGGAGCTGCTGCTGCGGCTCGCCCGCGGGGAGGGGCCGCCGCCGGGCTTCGACGACTGCGAGCTCGCCCGTACGGGCCCGCGAGGCGCGCTTCGAGCGCGACTTCGAGGCCGCCGTCGGGCTCGGGCAGTACCACGACGCCTCCGACGAGGAGCTGCTGGCGCGCTGGTGGTGCGAGGCGTCCGACCTGGACGTGGAGGCCAACGCCCGCCCGGCCTGCGCACCGTCGAGGTGGGCGGCGTGCGCGGACCCTTCCCGGCCTGGGAGCTGCGCGAACACGCCGAGCGGCATCCGGCCGATCCGGCCTTCCTCGAGCGCTCCGCCGGCGGTGCGCCGCTGTGGGCGTGGGAGCTGCGCGACGCCGGGCGTCTGCCCGAGCCGGTGCCCCATGTGGAACAGCGCGGTCAGCAGGGCTGGGTACGGCTCGATTCCGACGGGGCGGCCGACCCGGGAGCGGGCGGATGAGCTTGCGCCTCGCGCGGAATCCGGCCATGCCCGGGACGGATCTGGGTGCGGCCCCCGGCGGTCGCCCCGCGGCCTTCACCCTGCGCATCCCGTGAACCCGGTGGAAACCCGCATCGCCCTGCTCGACGCCCATCCCCCCGGGGCGGAGGCCGTCGCCGGGACGGTGGCGCTGGCCGCGGCGGCGCGCGAGGAGGGGGCG
>BEIP01000128.1 GCA_002898955.1 bacterium HR39
GGCGCACCTGCGCGCAGGCGTTCTCCAGCACCCAGGCCCCGATGGGCACGATCAGCCCGGTCTCCTCGGCGAGGGGCACGAACTCGGCCGGCGGCACCATGCCGTGCTCGGGATGGAACCAGCGCAGGAGCGCCTCCACCCCCACCACCTCGCCGCTCGCGAGGTCCACCTGGGGCTGGTAGTAGACCACGAACTCGGCCTGCTCGAGGGCCCGCCGCAGGCGGCTTTCCAGCATCAGCCGCTCGAAGGCGGCCGCGTTCATGTCGGTGGTGTAGAAGCAAAACTGGCCGCGCCCCTGTTCTTTGGCCCGCGCCAGCGCCGTGTCGGCGTTCTCCACGAGGCTCTCCGGATCGGCGCCGTCGTGCGGCCACAGGGCGATGCCGATGCAGGCGGTGATGGACAGCTCCTCGCCGTCCACCCGGAAGGGCGGGCGCAGGGCGTCGAGCACCTTCTGGGCGACGCGGGCGGCGGCCTCGGCGCCGGCGATCCCGTGCAGCACCAGCAGGAACTCGTCGCCGCCCGGCCGCGCCACCGTGTCGGAACGCCGCAGGGTCGCGCGCAGCCGCTCGGCGACCGCCCGCAGCAGCGCGTCGCCGGTGCGCAGGCCGAGGGAGTCGTTGACCAGCTTGAAGCGGTCGAGATCGACCAGCATCACCGCCAGCATCTGACGGTTGCGCCGCGCCCGCTCGATGGCCTCGCCGAGGCGGTCGAGCGCCAGCAGGCGGTTGGGCAGACCGGTGAGCGGGTCGTAGTAGGCGAGCGCCCGGATGGCCTCCTCGGTCTGGCGGCGGACGGTGACGTCGCGCACGGTGACGGCGAAGCCACCCGGAGGCCCGTCGATGCGGGCGACGCACAGCTCAAGCGCCACCAGCTCGCCGTCGCGGCGCCGCCCGGCCACCTCGGCGTAGCCGAGCGGAGCGTGGGCGAGCTGCCGGCGCAGCTCCTCGAAGTCGAAGGGATGCTCGCCGGCCGGCTCCAGCAGGTCGGACAGCGGCCGCCCCACCATCTCCTCGAGGGAGCGGGCGAAGATCACCTCGGCCGCCTCGTTGCACCAGCGCACGAGGCCGGCGTCGTCCACCGCCACCACCCCGTCCGCCACCGCCCCGAGCACGGCCAGCAGCCACGGCTCGCCGCCGCGGGGACGCAGCGCCTCCACCGGCACCGGCTCGGGGAGGAAGCGCGCCGGCGCCTCGGCGAGACCGGACACCGCCGCCGCCGGACGCACCAGCAGCAGCACGTGGCGGGGATCCACCGGCGCCGCCACCACCTCGTAGGTCCCCTCGGCCTCGGGGACCGGCAGCGGCCCCTCCTCGCGCACCGCCTCGTCGCCGGCGAGCGCCCGGTCCACGAGATCGAGCCAGCGCTCGGCGAGATCGGCGGGCAGCGCCGCGGCGAGGTCCGCGCCCACGCCGGCGCGCAGCCGGTCGGCCAGCGGCGTCGCGGGTTCCGCCGCGGCCCACAGCAGCCGTCCGTCCTCGCGCACCAGCAGCACCTGGGCGTGGAGCAGCCGCGCCACCAGCCGCGCGCAGCGGCAGGCCGCCTTCGGATCCGCCGCCTCCTTCGCCGCGACGGGCTCCAGCAGGCCGACCGCCCCCTCCACCAGCTCGCCCTGCCGGACCAGCGGCACGGCGCGGTCGCGGACCGCGTGCAGCGTGCCGTCCGGTGCCACCAGGGTGAGCTCGGTCTCGACCGGTTCGCCGCGCACGAGCCGCTGCAGGCGGGCGAGCAGCCGCCCGCGGCCCTCCGGCGGCACGAGCTCGAAGGGCGGGAGATCGGAGGGGGCGTCGATGCCGAGGCGGGCCGGCCAGTCGGGACTCCACCACACGGGCCGCAGGCGCCCTTCGGGGTCGAAGGCGAGGAGATAGGGGACGGCCGGGAGCAGCCGCTCCAGGGCGCGCAGCTGCGGCTCGGCCGCGAGGGCGCGGGGCAGCACCGGGCGCTCGCCCTCCACCGGTGCGAGCCACAGCACGCACAGCCCGCGCCGCACCGGCAGCGGTTCGGCCCGCGCCCGCACGAGCCAGCCGGAGCCGTCGCGGGTGGCGAGCCGCAGCGTGCCCTCGAAGCTCTCGCCGCGGCGGCAGGTCTGGCGCAGGGCGGCGTAGGAGGCGTCGCGCGCGCCGCCCGCCCGCAGCATGCGCAGGCTGCGCCCCGCGAGATCCTGGAGTTCCCATCCCAGCCGGGCGCGGGCGGCGGCGTTGACGTGGAGGATGGAGAGCGCCCCGGCCTCGCGCACGCACAGGAGGATCGCCGGTACCTCGCAGCTGTCGAGTACGGCCGCGACCGTCGGATCCTCCAGAGCCATCGCCGCTTCCGTCCGAGACATTCCGTGGCCGGACCGGTCGGCGCGCTGCGGGAGGACGATCGCGGACCAACCGGCCGTTGTACGCGCATCCGGCTCCTTCTGCCTACACGAGCACGCCGAAAACGCCAGACACGCTCCCGGTCCCGATCAACTTCACCGCGAAATCTCCGCACACGCGATGCGTGCGTGCCACGCGAGTCCGCGGGTATGGCGGACCACTGCCGCGCGAGTCCGTGCCCGAGCCGGCGCGGTCGGGCCGGACCGGACTCGAAGCCCGCGGCCGCCGACCCTAAGTGAGGTCCGGTACGGAGGCACCGATGGCGGAACCCGACCACGTGCTGCTGCACGAGGCCGACCTGATGACGGCGCTCCTCGAGGCGGCTTCGCCCGACGTGGAGCTGCTGCCCGCGGCCGAGGCGCGGCTGCGCCACTGGCTGGAGGAAGCGGGCGAGGATCCGGCGCGGGTCGACCGGGAGGACGTGCGCGGGCGGCTGCGTGCGGCGCTGGTCGAGCTGCTGGCAGCGCGGGCGCTGGAGCCCGTCACGGCGAGCCGCTACCGGATCACCGCCCGCGGGCGGGAGCTGCTGCGCCGTCGCGGCGAGGGCATCGACGAGAGCCTGCTCGCCCGCTTTCCCGAATACCGCCGCTGGGCGGAAAGCCGCCGCGTCGACGGGGAATCGGACCCGCGCCACGACGCCTTCCTCGCCGGCATGCAGGCCTTCGCCGAAGGGCTCGGCCCCGAGGACAACCCCTATCCCCCGGACACGGCGGACTTCCTCGCCTGGGAGGCGGGCTGGTCGGTGGCGCGCGATTCGCTGCGCTGAGGAGGACGGGCCATGGAGGGCATGTCGAAGTTCCTGATCCTGCTCGGCGTGATCCTGATCGTGCTCGGCGTGCTGTGGTCCGTGCTGGGCAAGCTCGGGCTCGGGCGGCTTCCCGGCGACATCGTCGTCGAGCGCGACGGGGTGCACGTCTACATTCCGCTCGCCACCTCGATCCTGCTGTCGGTGGTGCTGAGCCTCGTGCTGACCTTCATCTTCTGGCTCCTCAACCGCTGAAAACCCGAGGGGAGACGACCCGTGAGCGGCACGACGGGCAAGGGGAAGGGCGGCGGCAGGAAGCCGTTGGAGCCGCCCAGGGCGAAGAAGGCCGACCGGGCCAAGGTGAACCCGGCGCTCGCGCTGCAGCGGCGGCGCGAGCTCGCGCAGCACTACCGGGCGCGCTATCGCGTGGGACACGGCCGCGGGCGCTGAAGCCGCGCGGCCCCGTCGGGAGAGGGGCGTTGGACACGGTCTCGTCGTTCCGTGCGGAACTGGAGGAGCTGGCCGCGTGGCGGCGCGAGCTGCACCGCCATCCCGAGCCCGGCTTCGGGGAACATCGCACCGCCGCCTTCGTAGCCGACAAGCTGCGCGCCTTCGGCGTCGACGAGGTGCACACCGGCATCGCCATCACCGGCGTGGTGGGGGTGTTGCGCGGGCGGGCCGAGGGGCCGGCCATCGCGCTTCGCGCCGACATGGACGCGCTGCCGATTTCCGAGGAGACCAACCTGCCCTGGTCGTCGCGGGTGCCGGGCTGGATGCACGCCTGCGGCCACGACGGCCACACGGTGATGCTGCTCGCCGCCGCGCGTCGCCTCGCGCGGAGCCGCGACTTCGCCGGCACCGTCTGCTTCGTCTTCCAGCCGGCCGAGGAGATGCTGGGCGGCGGACGGCGCATGGTGGAGGAGGGGCTGTTCGAACGCCTTCCGGTGCGGGAGGTCTACGGCCTGCACAACTGGCCGTGGCTGCCGCTCGGCACCTTCGCCGTGCACGACGGCCCGGTGATGGCGGCAGCCGACCGGCTCGACGTCACGCTGACCGGACGCGGCTGCCATGCCGCCATGCCCCATCTCGGCCGCGATCCCGTGACCGGCGCCGCCCAGATCGTCTCCGCCCTGCAGCTCCTCGTCTCGCGCGAGACGGATCCGGTGGACGCGGCGGTGATCTCGATCACCGCGATCGCGGCGGGCGAGGCCTACAACGTGGTGCCGGAGCGGGCGGCGCTGAAGGGCACGGTGCGCACCCTGCGCGAAGAGACCCGCGAACGCCTGCTCGCCCGCATCCCCGGCGTGGTGCGGGGCATCGCCGCCGCCCTCGGGCTGGAAGCCGAGGTGGAGATCACCCGCGGCTATCCCGCCACCGTCAACACGAAGGACGAAGCGGACGAGGCGGCGCGGGCGGCCGCGGCGGTCGTGGGCGGGGAAGCGGTGCGGCGCGACCTGCCGCCGTCGATGGGGGCGGAGGACTTCGCCTTCATGCTGCGCGAGCGTCCCGGGGCCTATGTCTGGCTCGGCACCGGCGGGGCGGAGAAGGGACGCATCCTCCACAGCCCCCACTACGACTTCGAGGACGAGGCCATACCCTACGGCGCCGCCTATTGGGTGGAGCTGGTGCGCCGCCGCCTGCCGGCGGAGTGAAGCGCACCGGCGGATGCCTTTCCGCCCCGGCGGCGGCCGTCGTGCGGCCCACTGCGCATCGGAAGGCGTGTCGGAGCTTGTACCATCCGGCCCCTGCGTTAAGATCCCGTGAACGGAACGGCAGGGCGGGGGCCGCCATGAGCGGAGAGCTGGAGGAGCGCTATCCGGGAGAGGCCCGCGGCCTCGCCCTCTTCCTCGCGCGCATCGCGCCGCTGGTGCGCCGCGAGCTCGGCGGGTCCTCCATGCTGGCACGGGCCGTCGAACGGGCGCTCGCCACCCGCAGCCTCGGCCACCTGCGGCAGGCGCGCCGGCTGTTCAACCGCCTGCCGGGCGAGATCCGCCGCAGGCTGGTGGGCGAGGCGCTGGCCCGGGACACCGCGCAGCGCACGCCGCGCGGCTGCGTGGCCTTCGTCATGAGCGAGGAGCGCGCCGGCGCCGAAGTCCTCTTCCGCGACGGCCAGCCCGAAGCCGATCTGCTGCTGCTGGTGCGCCCCGGCGTGCTCCCCTCGGCCGCCGCGAGGCGCCTGCGCGAGCTGG
>BEIP01000129.1 GCA_002898955.1 bacterium HR39
GACGGACCGCATCGTCGGCCTCGAGCTGGGTGCCGACGACTACGTCCCCAAGCCCTTCAACCCGCGCGAACTCCTCGCCCGCATCCGCGCCGTGCTGCGGCGCGCCAACAGCCTGCCCCCCGCGCGCGAGCGCCAGGAGTTCGGGCGCTTCCGCTTCGCCGAGTGGACCTACGACGCGGCGCGCCGGGAACTGGTGCGCGGGGACGGGCTGACGGTGCCGCTGTCGGCCGCCGAAGGGGCGCTGCTCGTGGCGTTCCTGCGCCATCCCGGCGTGGTGCTGGACCGCGAGCGGCTGCTCGACCTCGCCCGCGGCCGCGACCTCAAGCCGTTCGACCGCAGCATCGACAATCTGGTGAGCCGGCTGCGCCGCAAGCTCGGCGACGATCCGCGCAGGAGCCGCTTCGTGCGCACCGAGCGCGGCGGCGGCTACACCTTCGTGGCGCCGGTGGAACGGCTGGCATGAGGCTGCTTCCCCGCACCCTGCGGGCGCGGCTCGCGCTCCTGCTCTTCGCCACGCTGCTCGCCGCCCAGGCCCTCACCGTGTGGATCCTCGCCGACGAGCGGCGCCTCGCGCTGCTCACCGCCCGCCGCGAGCAGCTCGTCGAGCGCACCCTCGGCCTCGCCCGGCTGCTGCACGAGGTGCCGTGGGAGCTGGAAGCGCGGGTGCTGGAGGCCGCATCGAGCCGCGGCCTCGTGTTCCTGATCACCCGCGCCCCGCTCGTGGCCGAGGAGGACGGCGGCGATCTCGCCGGCGAACTGGTGGACGCCTTCGGCCTGCCGCCGGGGACGGTGCGGGTGGCGCTGCTCGAGCCGGACGGCTCGCTCTTGGAGCGCCTGCCGCGGGGTGCCCGTCCGCGCCCGCCCGCGACGCTGCGCTGGAAGGAGGCCGAGCGGGAAAACCGCTGGCCCGGTCCCGGGGACGAGCTGCTGCCGTGGACCCTGCCGGAGGTGGACGACCCGTGGCTCGAGGATTTCGGCGCCCGGCCGCCCGAGGATGCCGCCTCGCACACGCGCCTCGTCGAGATGGGACGGCAGCTGTGGCGCGAATCGGCCTGGGCCATGGCGGTGTCGGTGGATCTGGGTGACGGGCGCTGGCTCGACGCGGTGCTGGGCATCCCGCGCCTGCCGCCGCTGTTCGGTCCCTCGCTGCTGCTGGGTGTGGCGGCCTCGGCGCTGGTGGCGGGGATGGCCTGGTCCGCGCTGCGCACGCTCACCCGGCCGCTCGCGGATCTCGCCGCCGCGGCCGAGGCCTTCGGGCGCGGGCTGCCGGTGCCGGAGCTCGGCGCGCGCGGCCCCGAGGAGATCCGCCGGGCGCTCTCGGCCTTCGACCGCATGCGCGCGCGCATCGAGCGGCTCCTCGCCGACCGCCAGCAGACCCTGGCGGCGCTGGCCCACGACCTGCGCACGCCGCTCACCTCGCTGCGGCTGCGGGCCGAGTTCGTCGACGACGAGGAGACCCGCCAGCGCATCCTCGAGGCGGTGGAGGAGATCCAGCGCCTCACCGAATCGGCCCTCGCCCTGCTGCGCGCCGAGGCCGACCGCGAGCCGCCGCGGGAGGTCGACCTGCGGGCGCTGGTGGAGAGCGTGGCGGAGGACCTCGCCGATCTCGGGGGCGATGTGGAGGTGGCGCCGGGCCCGCCGGTGCGGGTGCAGGCCAGGCTGGATCCGCTGCGCCGCGCGCTGCGCAATCTCGTCGAGAACGCGGTGCGCTACGGCCGCCGCGCCCGCATCCGCATCGAGGCGGACCGCACCGAGGTGCGGGTGGTGATCGAGGACGAGGGGCCGGGCATTCCCGAGGACATGCTGGAGCGGGTGTTCGAGCCCTTCGTGCGCCTCGAGGCGAGCCGCTCGCGGGAGACGGGCGGAAGCGGGCTGGGGCTCGCCATCGCCCGCACCGTGGCCCGCGCGCACGGCGGTGACGTGCGCCTCGAAAACCGCCGCGAAGGAGGCCTGCGCGCCATCCTCCTCCTGCCGCGCTGAGGGGGGAAGGGGCCCTTTGCGGAGCCCGCGCGAGCGGCTAGGCAGAGCTCCGGAACGCAGGGGAGGCCGGACGTTGAGCGGATCGTCGACTTGCGCTGCCGCGCAGGCCGCGCTGGAGACGGCGGCGGCCGCGGGCGTCGAAGTCTGCTTCGCCAATCCCGGCACCACCGAGCTGCCGCTGGTGCTGGCGCTCGATCGCATCCCCGCCATCCGGCCCGTGTTGTGCCTGCACGAGAACGTGGCGACCGGCGCGGCCGACGCGTGGGGGCGGCTGCGCGGCAGCCCCGCCCTCGCCCTGCTCCACACCGGCCCCGGCCTCGCCAACGGCATGGCCAACCTCCACAACGCCCGCAAGGCGAAGAGCCCGGTGGTGGCGCTGGTGGGGGACCACGCGAGCTGGCACCGCCCGGCCGATCCGCCGCTCGCCATGGACGTGGAGGCCGCCGCGGCCACCGTGGCGGATGCGGTGCTCACCGTGCGCCGGCCGGACCAGGCGGCCGCCTGGCTGGCCGAGGCCGTCGCCTTCGCCCGCGGCCGCGGGGGTCGGGTGGCGGTGGTGAATTTTCCCCACGACCACCAGCTCGCCCCCGCATCCGGGCCCGCAAAGCCGGTGGCCCCCGAGCCGCCGTCCCCGCCCGATCCACGCGCTCTGGACGCGGCCGCGGATCTGCTGCGCCGGGCACGGCGTCCCTGTCTCTACCTCGGCGGCGCCGCCCTGTTCGGCGAAGGGCTCGTGCTGGCCGGGCGGATCGCCGCTGCCTGCGGGGCGAGCCTGATCTCCCCCACGAGCTTTTCCCGCATCGAGACCGGATGCGGCCTGCCGCCGCTCCTGCGCCTTCCCTACTTCCCCGAGAAGGCGCAGGAGGTCTTCGACGCCCACGACGCCGTGGTGGTGCTGGGCGCGCGCGATCCCGTCGCCTTCTTCGGCCATCCCGATCTGCCGGCCCGCTTCCTCGATTCCCACCCGGCGGTGGTGCGCGCGGCCGGCCCCGGGGACGATGTGCCGGCGGCGCTCTCCGGCCTCGTCGAACGGCTCGGCGCGAAGGACGCCACCGTTCCGGCCGGTGAGCCGCTGCCCCGGGCGAGGGGTCCGCTCGATCCGGTCGGCCTGGGGGCGGTCTTCGCCAGGGCGGTGCCCGAAGGGGGCGTGGTGGTGCTCACCGCCGTCTCGAGCGCCCACGTCTATTCGCAGCTCGCCCAGCGCGCGGCGCCCCACACCGAGATCGCGCTCACCGGCGGGGCCATCGGCGAGGGCACGGCGCTCGCCGTGGGGCGGCGCTGGCGCGGCCGGACGTGCGCATCCTCCACCTCGAGGCGGACGGCAGCCTCGCCTATCTGCCCGCCGGCCTGTGGACCCAGGCGCGCGAGGGGCTGCGGGTGACCACGGTGGTGTGCGCGAACCGGCGCTATCGCATCCTCGGCCTCGAGCTGCAGCGGGCGGGCGTGGAGGCCGGCGGCGCGACGCGGCGGCTTCTGGAGCTCGCGGAGCCCGCCATCTCCTGGGTGGACGTGGCGCGCGGTTTCGGTGTGCCGGGCGAGCGCGCGGAGACGGCCGAGGACCTGGAGGCGGCCCTCGCCCGCGCCGCGGCCTCGGACGGGCCCTATCTGGTCGAGGCCCTGCTGCCGCCGTCCTGACCCGCCAGACAGGCCACCAGGGACTCGGCGTTCCGGCGCATCAGCGCGGACCAGGAGTCCGGAGCGGGTTCGAGGCCGAGGCCCACGGGATCGAGCTCGCCGATGCGCGCACCCACCTCCGCCGCCACCCGCTCCACCAGCCGCCGGTCCATCTGCGGCTCGGCGAAGATGCACACCACGCCGGCCGCGCGCGCCCGCTCTACCAGCTCGGCGAAGCTGCGCGCCCCCGCGGGGAGTTCCGGTGAGATCACCAGCGCCCCGAGCCCGCGCAGGCCGAAGAAGCGCTCGAAGTACTGGAAGGAGTCGTGGGCGACGAGGAAGGGGCGCTCCCGCACCGGCTCCAGGAGCGCCCGCAGTTCGTCCGCGAGCGCGTCCACCCGAACCTCGAAGGCCGCGAGGGCCGCACGGTAGACCTGCGCTCCGTCCGGATCCCGGCGCACCAGCGCATCGGCCAGCGCGCGGGCGATCACCTTGGCGTTCTCCGGATCCAGCCACAGGTGCGGATCCACCGCGCCTTCCCCGTGGTCCGCGGCCTCTCCGCCCTCGTGATCCCGCTCCCCGTGGCCGTGGCCCTCGTGGTCCTCCTCCCCGTGGGCGTGCGGGGTGCGCAGCGGCAGCAGGCGGACCCCCGGCAGCTCCAGCGCCGTCAGCAGCTCGGCACCGCCGGCCAGCGACGTGATGGCGCGCGCGAGCGGCCCCTCGAGCTGCGGTCCCACCCACAGCACGAGGTCGGCCCGTGCGAGCCGCCGCGCCTCGCCGGGGCGGAGCTGGTAGAGGTGCGGCGAGGCGGAGGGCGGCAGCAGCAGCTCCACCGTGGCGCGGTCCCCCGCCACCGCCGCCGCGATACCGGAAAGCGGCGCGATGCTCGCCACCACCCGCGGCGGTGCCGCCGAGACTTGCGCGGCGCCCCACACGGACCACATCAGCACGAGGACGAGGATCCGAGGTATCATGTCGTCACTCCCTCCGGCACCGGTCGATGCGCGCGAAACAGCCTGTTCCGCCGCCGAAGGTGCGGTCAAGCCGGAAATGTTCGGCCCGGTGGAGGGCGAGATACTGGTGGAGGCCCGCGGCCTGGTGCTGCGCCGCGGGCGCGACGTGATCCTCGACCACGTGGACATCACTGTCCGCCGCGGCGAGATCGTCACCGTGGTGGGACCCAACGGCGCCGGCAAGACCACGCTGGTGCGGGTGCTGCTCGGGCTCGCCCGGCCCGACGAGGGCGTGGTGGTGCGTGCGCCGGGGCTGCTGGTGGGCTATGCTCCCCAGCGTCTTTCCCTCGATCCCGTCCTGCCGCTCTCCGGTCGCCGCTTCCTCGAACTCCCGGGCACGCGTGATCGCGCGAAGATCGAGGCGGCCGCCGCCGAGACCGGGGTGCTGCACGCCCTCGACCGCCAGGTGCACGATCTCTCCGGCGGCGAGTTCCGGCGGCTGCTCCTGGCCCGGGCACTCCTGCGCGAACCCGATCTGCTGGTGCTGGACGAACCGCTCACCGGCGTGGATCTCGCCGGCCAGGCGGAGCTCTACCGGCTGATCGCGCGGCTGCGGGATACGCGCGGCTTCGGCGTGCTGCTGGTGAGCCACGATCTCCACCTGGTGCTGGCGCAGACCGACCGGGTGCTGTGTCTGGACCGCTCGGTGCACTGCGTCGGC
>BEIP01000130.1 GCA_002898955.1 bacterium HR39
GCACATCCCGCCGCATCTCGCCCTATCTCGCCGTATCTCCCCGTATCTCGCCCCATCGCCGGCTGCCGGAGCCCTGCCGGGCATGGCGGAAACCCTTGTGTGCGTAGAACATCGGCCTGCCCGAGCGGGTCCTGCGGACCCGTTTCGCGCGCTCCTCGCGCCGTGACCGGGCGCGCCGGGCCGCGGACATCGTTCCTAACAGAGCCGGGCCGCCGTGAAAAGACGGGGCGGAAGCCCGTGGCTCCCGCCCCTCCCGCACCGATCCCGGTGACCGCTCAGTACCGGCCGGCGCCGTGGCCGGGCGACATGCCGCGGTGCATGCCGTCGCCCATGCCGTGGCCGAGCGCACCGGCGGCGCGCACCTCGGCCTCGATGTGCATGGTGCCGGCCTTCTCGAACGCCAGCTCCAGCGGCACCCGGTCACCCTCGCGCAGCTCGCGCTCGAGGCCGATCAGCATGACGTGGTAACCGCCGGGCTTCAGCTCGACGGTGGCGCCGGCCGGAACCGGGATGCGTTCGATCGGCCGCATCTTCATGACGCCTTCTTCCATGACGTGGGTGTGCAGCTCGATCGTTCCGGCCACGTCGCCGCGAGCGGCCACGAGGGCATCGTCCACCGTTCCGGTGTTGCGGATGGTGAGGAAGACGGCGCCGTTGCTGCCCTTCATGGCCGCGCGGGCCCAGGCGCCCTCCACCTCGATGCCGCCCGCGCGGGCGAGGGTGAGGGGAACGGCGACGGCCAGCAGCAGGCCGGCCGCAGCCAGCCAGTGAACGGTACGCCTTGCGATGCGCATGACAGCTCTCCCGTCGATGTCGTCGGACAGTCCGTGGATTCGTGCTTGCGTCCGTTCCGCCCGGTGCTCCGGGTGGCCGGCTGCGGGCCGCTCACCGGGGCCGGGCGGGATCGCGGGAGAGCGGAGGGGCGCGGGCGGGCGGCGGCATGGTGCGGACGATGCGCCGTGCGCCGCGGGGCCCGCGCCGGCGGGCGATGCGCCGGGCGGCCGGATACGCCGGCAAAGACGCATGATCCGGCAGGACGGCGGCCGCCGGCAGGCAGCAGCACTGGCGCTCGCAGCCGCAGCCGGTGGGCGCGAGCGGGCGCGGAGACCCGCCGCCGGTGGCGTCCGCCGCGCGGCACAGCGCGCCGGGCACGGTGGAGAGCGGCCCGGGCGGCGGCGTGCCCGGCCCGGCGAACAGCAGGGCCAGCAGGACGGACAGTCGCGCGAGCTCGCGCAGGGTCCCCATGACGGCTTCCGGCTGCCGGCACCGGCGCATCTCGCAGGCGGCTACGGCTGCGGCAAGCGGGCGCGGTGCCGCAGCTCCCGGCCGGCGCGGTCGGATCCCGGGCGGGACGGCGGCACCGGCCGCGGCCTTCGCCTCACACCGCGAGGTGGGCGCGGGCCAGCTCGGGACGCTCCTCCAGCTCGCGCATGGGGCCGGAAAAGCGCAGGGTGCCGGATTCGAGGATGCAGGCGCGATCGGCCAGAAGGCGCGCGAAGCGGAAGTTCTGTTCGCTCAGGAGCAGCGTCAGCCCCTGCGCACGGGCTTCCCCGAGCGCCTCGAACAGGGTGCGCACCACGGGCGGCGCCAGGCCCTCGGACGGCTCGTCCAGGAGCAGCAGCTCGGGGTTGCCGCGCAGCGCCCGGGCGATGGCCAGCATCTGCTGTTCGCCGCCGGAGAGCTCGTGGCCGCGGTGGTGGCGGCGTTCGGCGAGCTGGGGGAAGAGGGCGAACAGCCGCTCCACCGTCCAGGGATTGCCGCGATCGCGGGCCGGCTGGCGACCGACCTCGAGGTTCTCCAGCACGGTGAGGCGGCGGAAGATGCGCCGGTCCTCCGGCACCCAGCCCACGCCCGTGCGGGCGATGCGAGAGGGCGGCAGGCCGGCGATGTCGCGTCCGTCGGGGCGGATGCGGCCGGCGGCGGGCGGCACCAGTCCCATGACGGCGCGCAGCGTGGTGGTCTTGCCGGCGCCGTTGCGGCCCAGAAGCGCCAGCACCCCGCCGCGCTCCAGCGCGAAGGAGATGCCGTGGACCACCGTGGCGCGGCCGTAGCGGACCACGAGGCCCTCCACCTCGAGCAGCGCGCTCACTCCGCCGCCTCCGGTCCGTCCAGCGCCCCGCCGCGCAGGTACACCTCCTGCACCCGCGGATCGGCCCGCACCTCCTCGGGCGTGCCCACGCACAGGAGCCGTCCGCGGTCCATGACCATGATGCGCTCGGCGAAGCCGAACACCACGTCCATGTCGTGCTCGGTGAAGAGCACGGTGAGGCCGCGGGCGCGGGCGATGTCCACCACCGTGCCGGCGAGGTCGAGGCGTTCGGGCAGGCCCATGCCGGCGGTCGGCTCGTCGAGGAGCAGCACGTCCGGCTCCAGGGCGAGGGCGAGGGCGAGTTCGAGGCGCTTGAGATCGCCATAGGCCAGCTCGGCGGCGGGCCGCGCGGCCTGACCGGCGAGGCCCACCTGGGCGAGCAGCTCCTCGACCTCGGCCGCGTGCAGGCCGCGGGCGGAGCGCAGCACGCCCAGCCGGCGGCGGCGGGCGAGGAGGGCGAGGCGGACGTTCTCCTCGACGCTCATGGAGGGAAAGACGGCGGCGATCTGGAAGGTGCGGGCGAGGCCGAGGCGTGCGCGCCGCGCGGCGGAGAGGCGGGTGACGTCGCGCCCGTGCAGCAGCACGCTTCCGGTATCGGGCCGCCGCAGGCCGGAGATCAGGTCGAAGCAGGTGCTCTTGCCGGCCCCGTTCGGGCCGATGAGCGCGCGGATCTCGCCGCGGGCGAGCTGGAAGGAGACGCCGTCCACCGCCCGCAGCGCCCCGAAGCGCAGCGACAGCTGGCGCACCTCGAGGACCGGGCTCATGCCGGCGCCTCCCTCCCGAAGCGCAGCCGCCGCACCAGCCCGGCGAGGCCGCCGACGATGCCGGCCGGGAAGGCGACGGCCACCGCCAGAACGAGCCCGCCGAGGACGAGGCGGGGCCAGGGAACGGCCGCCGTCCACGCCTCGATGCCGACCAGCAGCGCCGCACCCGGAATCGGTCCGGCGAGAGTCTGCAGCCCGCCCAGCAGCACCGCCACCAGCGCGTCCACCGAGGCGGGAATGGCCAGCAGATCCGGGAACACGCTGCCCTTGGCGAAGGCGTGCAGCGCCCCGGCGAGGCCGGAGAAGAAACCGGAGAGGGCGAAGGCGACCCACAGCAGCCGCTGCGGCGCGAGGCCGAGGGTGAGGAGCCGCACGGGATGGTCGCGTGCGCCCCGGAGGGCCTGGCCGAAGGGGGTGAAGACGAGATGGCGCAGCACGGCGAGCGACGGCACCGCGAGGGCGAGGGTGAAGAGGTAGAAGGACTCCGGCGTCGCCGCCCAGGCCGGCGGCCAGATGCCGAGGATGCCGTCGTGGCCGCCGGTGAGCTCGGTGAACTGGGTGGCGGCGGCCCACAGCAGCTGGGCGAAGGCGAGGGTGAGCATGGCGAAGTAGACGCCGGCGAGCCGCGCGGTGAAGCTGCCGAAGACGACCGCCAGCACCCCCGCTCCGAGCGCTCCGGCGGCGAGCGCCGGCAGCATGGAAAGACCGAGATCGCGCACGAGCAGCGCCGCCAGGTAGGCGCCGCCGCCGAAGTAGGCGGCATGGCCGAAGGAGACGAGCCCGCCCGGTCCCATGGCGAAGTGCAGCGCCGCGGCGAACAGCGCGAAGATCAGCACGTCGGTCGCCACCACCAGGGTGTAGGGATCCAGAAGCCGCGGCAGCAGGGCGAGGGCGAGGACCAGCAGGGCCACCGCCGCCCGGCCCGCCGGCGGCAGCGGGCGGTAGGGGACGAGCAGCCGCGGATCGGGCCGCGGCGGCCCCTCGCGCTCGCCGAACAGGCCGAAGGGACGCACCACCAGCACGAGGGCGAGGACGAGGAAGGTGAGGAAGAGGGCGATGCGCGGCAGCCAGAGGATGCCGAGCGCCTGCAGCACGCGGATGACGACCGCGGCGACGAAGGCGCCGGGGATCGAGCCCATGCCGCCCACCACGGTGACCACGAAGGCCTCGGCGATGATCTCCACGTCCATTCCGTGGTGGATGGTCTCGCGGGGCAGCTGCAGCGCCCCGCCGAGGCCGGCGAGCGCCGCACCGAGCGCGTAGACGGCGGTGAACAGGCGGCGCTCGTCCACCCCGAGCGCCGCGGCCGTCTCCCGGTCCTCGCTGGCGGCGCGCACGAGGATGCCGAAGCGGGTGCGGGTGGCGAGCAGCCACAGCAGCAGGAGCACCGCCGGGCCGGCGGCCACGAGGAAGAGGTCGTAGAAGGGCACCGGCTCGCCGAGGACGCGCACCGCGCCCCCGAGGCCGGGGGCGGGCGGACCCAGCCGGTCGCGCGGGCCGAAGACCATCAGCACCAGGTCCTCGATCACCAGCGCGAGGCCGAAGGTGGCGGCGAGCTGGAAGAGCTCGGGGGCACGGTAGGTGCGGCGCAGCACCATCACCTCGACCAGCGCCCCGAACAGCCCCACCGCCGCCGCGGCCGCCAGCACGCCGCCCCAGAAGCCGAGCGGCCCGTGGGGCAGCGCGCTCACCAGCGCCCAGGCGAGGTAGGCGCCCAGCATGTAGAGCGCGCCGTGGGCGAAGTTGACGATGCGGCTCACGCCGAAGACCAGCGTGAGGCCGGCAGCGACGAGGAACAGCGAGCTCGCCGAGGCGAGGCCGGTCAGCAGCTGGACGAGATAGAAGCCCACCCGCCGCTCTCCCGCGCAGGCACCGGAATGCGGGACGGCCGACCCGCGGGTCGGCCGTCCGGATGCCTCAGTCGGCCGGTCGCAGTGTGCGCACCACCTCCTCCGGCGGCAAGTGATCCGCGCCGTCTTCGTAGTGCCAGTCGACCATCACGGGCCGGCCGTCCACCACCGCGGTGCGCCCCACCCAGGCGCCCATGGTGGACTGGTGGTCGATCTCCCGGAAGCGGATGCGGCCGACCGGCGAGTCGAACTCGAGGCCCTCGAGGGTGTCCACCAGCGTCTCGGTGTCGCGGGCGGGGGCCCGTTCGAACAGCGCCGCCACCGCCTTCATCGCCGTGTAGCCGACGAGCGAGCCCATGTAGGGGTGTTCGCCCCAGCGCTTCTCGTAGGCCTCGCGGAAGGCGCGGTGTTCGGGGGTGTCGACGGAATCCCAGGGATAGCCGGTGACGATCCAGCCCTCGGGGGCATGGGCGCCGAGGGGCTCCAGATATTCGGGCTCGCCGGTCAGCAGCGAGACCACGGCGCGGCCCCCGAACAGGCCGCGCAGCC
>BEIP01000131.1 GCA_002898955.1 bacterium HR39
GTCTGGATGTGGTGCTGCGCGGACCGCCGGATCTCGCCGCCCACACCCAGGACCTCGCGCGCCTGCCGGTGGTGCTGCCGGACGGGACGGTGGTGGAGGCGGGCGGGCTCGCCGACGTGGGGCTATGGGCCGGGCCGGTGGAGATCCGCCGCATCGACCGGGCGCGCACCGTCAGCCTCGAGATCCGCCCGCCGGCCGACGTGCCGCTGGAGACGGCCATGCGGCTCCTCGAGGAGCGGGTGATCGCGCCGCTTGCCGCCGAGGGGCTGCCGGAGGGCGTCGCCATGCGCCTTTCGGGCACCGCCGACCGGCTGGCGGAGACCTTCCGGGCACTGCGGACGGACCTGCTGCTGGCCGTGGCCATCGTCTTCCTCGCCATGGCGGCGAGCTTCGAGAGCCTGCGCATTCCGCTCGCGGTGATGGTGGCGGTGCCGCTGGGCGCGGCGGGCGGCGTGATCGGGCTCGTGCTGGTGGACCGGTTCGTCCACCCCCAGCCCCTCGACATGCTCACCATGCTCGGCTTCGTGATCCTGGTGGGCGTGGTGGTGAACAACGCCATCCTGCTGGCCGACCGGGTGCAGCGGCGGCTCGCGGAGCCCGGGGTCGAGCTGCGCGAGGCGCTGGGCGGGGCGGTGCGCGATCGCCTGCGCACCATCTTCATGACCACGCTCACCAGCGTCTTCGGCATGCTGCCGCTGGTGGTGGCGCCGGGAGCCGGATCCGAACTCTACCGTGGCATCGGCGCGGTGGTGGTGGGCGGCCTCGCCCTCTCCTCGGTGTTCGTGCTGTTCACCGTCCCGCCGCTGCTCAATCTCGTGCTGCCCCGGCGGGTGCGGGCGGAAGAGCCCGCGGCAGCCCCGGAGCCGGCCGGTGCCGCCGGCGCCGGGGCCACCGGCCGCTGAGGGACGCACGCCGGCGACCGCCCGCCGGCATGCCCCGACTGCGCGGCTTCACCCGCCGCCGGGAATGCGCAGCGGCAGGCCCTGGTCGCCCTTCACCGCTCCCTGCTCCATCCCGTCGCCGCCCTGCGGCTGCGCCCCCTCCCCGCCATCCTCCATCAGCTTCTGAAGCTCCTGCTCGAGTGCCTGGAGCTCGCGCTGGACCTGCGGATCCTCGGAGCGCTCGCCGATGCGCTGCATGACCAGCGGCATGACGTTGGCGGTGAACACCGGCATCCTGCCGCCGATGCGCCGGCCGACGTCCGAAGCGTAGAACTCGGCGAGCGCCTGCAGCTCCTCGGCGGTGAAGTGCTCGACCAGCGCATCCTCCAGGGTCTTCTTCAGCCATTCGCGGCCCACCAGCAGGTCCAGGACCCGGGCGAAACGCTGCGCCACCTCGGGACGCCGGACCTGATCCGGGGAGGCGACGAGCAGCGACTGCGCCGTCTGGTCGAGCATCTGCTGCCACATGGACTCGAAGCCGAAGACCTCGAGATAGGTCCGCGCGGCCTGCCGCCGCGCCTCGGGCGTGTCGGCCACCGGAGCGGGCACGGCTCCCCCGCCGGGTCCGGCCGCGGCGCCGGCGGGCGGCGGGGGCGCGGCGGCGAAGAGGGCCGCGAGCTGCGGATCCTCGGCGGCCGGCTTCCATGCCGGCCAGCCCTGGCGCCAGACCATGGTCTGGGGCCCGATGCGACCTTCGCGGACCATCCGCTCCACCTCGCCCGCGGCGAGCGGACCGCGCGGCTGGCCGCCCTCCGCGACCCAGACCCGCCCCAGCAACCCGGCGAATTCCTGCACCTCGCCGAGCGGCGTCCATCCCGCCATGCCCGGCTTCCAGACCAGCGCGTCCGCGCCGAGCTGCCCAGCGGCGATGCGCCGGCGCACCTCGTCGACCGGAAGCGGCCCTTCCTGGCGGCCGCCCACGGCGATCCACACCTGCTCCGCGGCGGACTGGCCGGGAAGCGGGGGCGGCACGCCCGTGCCCGGCGGCGGTGGCGGCATCTCCGCGCGGGCCGACGCGGCGCCCGCGAGCGCGATGACGAGGCCGACGAGCGCAGGGCGGATCCTTCCTCTCACCCGCATGGCACCCTCCATCCCCGACCGACGTCCCGGACAGGACGTCCCGACCCTCGACGGAATCCTGGCCACGGCACCGGCCGCGTGGCAAGTCCGTTCGTCCGGGAACATCGCCGGGTCGTACCCGGGCGCGGGAGACGGAGCGGGCCGCGCCCTCCACCCCCGCCGCGACGACGGCCCCCGCAGTTCACCGGGCGCGCCGGCCCGGCCGCTCTTCGGTCACGAGGTCCTTCACGTAGACGACCTTGTGATCGCCGGGAGCGTAGAAGTCCTCAAGCACCGCCGCCCGCCCGCAGCCCATGCCCTCGTAGAAGCGCCGCACGTGGCGGTAGGGTTCGGTGGAGGAGGTCTCGATGTAGAGGCGGCCCCCGCCCATGGCCGCCACCCGCCGCTCCACCTCGGCGAACAGCAGCCGTCCCACGCCACGCCGCTGCCAGCGCGGATCCACGGCGATCCAGTAGAGGTCGAAGCGGCCCTCCGTGCCCTGGATGGGCCCGAAGCAGGCGTAGCCGGCGAGCAGGCCGTCGCTGTCGGCGAACAGGAAGTGGTAGCCCGAGGCCTCCATGCCGCGTTCGGCCGCCTCGCGCACCAGCTCCACCGCCACCTCGATCTCCGCCGGGCGGAAGTTGCCGCAGGCGGCGACCAGTGCCCGCACCCGCATGTCGTCACCCGGCAGCAGGTGGTCGCGCAGCGAGACCTCCGCCCTGCGGGGGGGCGCGGGCCCTCGTGCCGCCGCCCGCCGCCGTGCGAGGCGGCCGCGGGCCACCTGCACCCCCGCGGCGAAGCCGAGGAAGAAGTTGCGGGCGTTGGTGCCGAGCGTGCGGATGCGATAGCCGCCCTCCTGGACGATCAGCGTCGGCAGGCCCAGAGCTCCGATGGCGTGGCCCATGCGGAAGAAGTCGCGCGCTCCGAGCGGCCAGGTGCCGGTGGGATCACCCCTGGCCGTGTCGAAGCCGAGGGCCAGCACCAGATAGCGCGGCTCGAAGCGCTCGATGCGGCGCAGCGCCTCGTCCAGCCGTTCGTGCCAGCGCTCGGCCTCGATGGTCTCCGGCAGGGTGAGGTTGTGGTTGAACCCGACGCCCGGGCCGATCCCCGTCTCGTCGGGAAAGCCGGTAAAATAGGGATAGGCGAAGGACGGGTGGCCGTGGATGGAGACGGTCAGCACGTCGTTGCGGTGGTAGAAGATGTCCTGCTGGCCGTTGCCGTGGTGGTAGTCCACGTCGAGGATGGCAACCCGCCCGTAGGCGGAGAGGTGATGGGCGGCGATGGCCGCGTTGCAGAAATAGCAGAAGCCGCCGAAGGCGGCGCGCTCGGCGTGGTGGCCGGGCGGGCGGACCAGGGCGTAGGCGAAGGGCGAGCCCTCGAGGATCAGGTCGGCCGCGGTCATCGCGCAGTCCACCCCGGCCCGGGCCGCCCGCCACGCGCGCAGGTTCACCGGGGTGAAGGTGTCGATGCACCAGTAGCCGGCGAGCACCGAGCGCTCGCGTGGCGGCCGCGCCCGGTTGCGCAGCGGGAAGACGTAGGGGTAGAGCATGCGCTCCTCGCCCACCTCGCGGCTCGCCCGCTCGAGGAAGTCGACCATGCGCCCGTCGTGCACCGCGCGGATGTGGCGCTCGCCGTAGTGGCGTGCCTCGACCCGCTCGAACAGGCCGGTCGGCTCGATGCCGGCGAGGATGGAGCGGATGCGCACCGGCGCTTCCACATAGCCGCGGTCGGGGACGTGGTGGATCTGGTGTCGGGCGTCGACGACGAGCGGGATGCGCTCGCGCAGCGGCCCGCGCGGCACCACCGGCACCGGCTCGCGCCGGCGGGGGTAGCGCGGCTCGCGCAGCCGCACCGGATCGTCCCGGAAGGACTCCACCACCATGTCGATGTAGCCGGGCGGACAGCGGTCCCCGTACTTGCGCTCGAGGATGGCGCGCACGATGGCCCGCGCCTCCTCGCGCGAGGGCAGCCGGTCGCGGCCGAGCGGATCGAGCACCAGATACGGCGGGCAGGTGTCGCCGGGCGAGAGCGGGGTCTCGTACTTCGTCCCGACGATGGGGCGGGCCCCGAAGCGCTCGTAGAAGGCGAGGCGCCGGCGGTTCTCCTCGAGCATCCGCGGGTCGGGACACAGGGCCGGATCGTCCGGCAGGGCCTCGAGGAACAGGCCGATGGCACCGAGCGCCCGCGCCTCCTCCCGCACCCGCTCGTAGAGCGCGGTGCCGATGCCGCGGCCGGCGCGCCCGGGGGCGGTGGCGAGGGCGTCGAGGAAGCAGAAGTCCAGATCGGGCGCGTGGAGAAGCACCGCCACACCCTGCACCCGCCCCTGCGCGTCCTCGGCGACGAAGACGATGGTGCGGAAGCGCTTCAGGAAGGGGTTGCGCAGCCGCTCGGGCAGCGCCGCGATCTCCTCCTCGGGCATGCCCGGGAAGCGCTCCCGCAGGATCTGCCGCGCCTCGGCCAGCGCCTGGCGGTTGGCCGGGGTGGTGTCGTCCTCGATGCGCCGGATGCGGATCATCGCAGGGCCGCCTCCAGGATGTGGCGCATCACCTCGACCGGCGTGAGGCCGGCCCGGGCCGCCGCGGCGAGGAAGCCGGCATCGGGCGCGAGGCTGGGATTGGCGTTGATCTCGAGCACGTAGGGCCGCCCTTCCGCGTCCACCCGCAGGTCGATGCGGGCGTAACCGGAGAGCTCGAACAGCCGCCAGCAGCGAAGCGCGATGGCGGCGAGCCGGTTGAAGAGCTCCGGCTCGCGCGCCGGATCCAGGAAGACGCGCGGGGTGTTGCGGTAGGCGAAGGACTCGGGCCGCCACTTGGCGTCGTAGCCGACGATGCGCGGCATGCCCGGCGGGAAGGCGGAGAAGTCGATCTCCGCCGGCGGCAGCAGCCGCGGCCGGCCATCCACCTCGAGCAGCGACAGGTTGAACTCCCGCCCCTCCACGTAGCGCTCGGCGAACACCGCACGGCCGCGCCGGGCGAGCTCGGCCGCCACCCGCGGCGCGTCCACCACCGCCGCCTCGTCGATCCCGACCGAGGCGTCCTCGAAGCGCGGCTTGAGGATCCAGCGGCCCGCCGGCACCCGCTCGGCCGCCGCCGTGACCCAGTCGGGCGTCGGCAGGTCGTGGCGCCGCAGCAGGCGCTTGGTGAGCAGCTTGTCGGTGGTGACGGCGAGGGCGGTGCCGCGCGCGCCGGTGAAGGGCACGCCGAGCGCCTCGAGCACCCAGGCCACCAGCGGCACGAGGCGGCCGTGGCCG
>BEIP01000132.1 GCA_002898955.1 bacterium HR39
TAGGCCGGCGCGGATGTCGAGCCCCGCCGTGCCGCCCTCGCTCCACGCGACCGCCGCCGGCGTGCGCCCCCCGTCGGCCATCTCGAACTCGACCGCCTCGCCGGGCGCGAGTTGCGGGGCGCCCGCGATGCGGGCGCCGTGGGAGGAGACCTCCGCGAGGCGGACCGAATGCCGCCGCCCCCGCACGTGCAGGAAGGCCGCCTCGTCGACGGCGACACGAACCGTGCCGCGGCGCTCCTCCAGGTCGGTCGTCACCCGTTGCACGAACTGGGTCACCGAACGCGCGAGGTCGGCCGCGACCGCCTTGAGGGACTCGGACGCGGACAGGGCGCTGTCGGCGTGCCGCCGCGTCTCCAGGGTGGCCTGCGAGACCGAGACGGCTCCGGCGTGCGCCTCGGAACTGCCCTGGGCGACCTGCGCCACGGTGCGGGAGATCTCCTGTGTCGCCGCCCGCTGCTGGTCGACCGACACGGCAATCGACGTGGTCAGGGCGTTCACCTCCTGCGTGGCCGAGGCCATCGCGTGGACGGAGCCGACGGTGCGCCGCGTCGAGGCCTGGATGGCCTCCACCTGGGACACGATCTCGTCGGCCGCCCGCATGGTCTGGCCCGACAGCGCCTTCACCTCCGAGGCCACCACCGCGAAGCCGCGGCCGGCGGCGCCGGCGCGCGCCGCCTCGATGGTGGCGTTGAGGGCGAGGATCGCCGTCTCCTCGGCGACGCCGCGGACGGTGGCCGCCGCCTCGCCCACGCGCGCGGCCAGCTCGCGACAGCGGCCGACCGCGTCCCTCGCACCGCCGCAGCTCGCCACCGCCGCTGCCGCCGCCTCGCCCAGGCCCGCACTGCGGCGCGCGATGTCCTCGGCCGCCTGATGGATCTGGGCGACGGCACCCGCCGTGGCCGAGACGTCGCGATCCGCCGTCTCGCCCGCCGCCGCGGCCTCGCGGGCGGCCGCCCGCAGGCTCTCCACGCTCTCGCGCAGCGCCGCCGCCACGGCCAGCACGCCGCGCTCGAAGGCGTCGGTGGCCTCGGCGAACCGCCGCCGCTCTGCCGCGGTCCGCTCCAGCAGATGGTCGCCCCACGCCGTCCACTCCGCCAGCAGGCCGCGCAGGCCGCGCCGTACGATGCGCCGCTCGCGCCCGCGGGCCACCGCGTCGAGGCTGAGGCACAGCTCCCGCACGACGAGCTCGAAGCGGTCGCAGACGTCGTCGACGAGCACGGCCGCGCGCCCGAGGGCGCCGCCGCAGGGCGGCACGCCCACCCGGGCCTCGGTGTCGCCGTCCCGCAGCCGGGCGAGCGTGCCGGCGAGGCGGCGGATGCCTGAGAGCGCCGCGGCCGCGGCGAGGGCTGAGCCGAGCGCGGCCGCCAGGGCCGCGACCCGAAGCCCCGGAAAGGGGCCGAGCAGGTCCGCCTTGATTGCCGCCGCCGCCGCGAGAGAGCCGCCGAGTGCCAGCTCCGCAGCCGGCAGGCGGCCGAACAGGGAGATCGGCCATCCGCGGTTCACGGTCCTGCTCCTCAGCGCACGAGTTCGAGGGAAAAGCGCGAGAGGTCGTCCCCGAAGGGCGCCAGCACCTCCCGCAGCCGCGCCTCGGCCGCGTCCATCCCCGCGCGCGGATCGGCGTGCCGGCGCTCGATGTCGCGCAGCTCGGCGTAGAGCCGCTCCAGTCGTTCCTTGGCCCGCGCCGGCAGGGCCCGGCGGGTGGAATGGAAGCCGAGGATCGTCCCGTCCGGTCCGACCGTCGGCGTCACGTGGGCGAACACCCAGTAATGGGCACCGTCGGCGGCGAGGTTGACCGCGCCGAGGAAGACCTCCTCTCCGGCCTTCAGCAGCGACCACATGCGGCGGAAGACGCAGGACGGCATGAGCGGATGGCGCACGATGCGGTGCGGCCGGCCGACCGCTTCGCGTGGCGCGAAGCGGCTCACCTCGCAGAACAGGCGGTTTGCGTAAGTGATGACGCCGCGCGGGTCGGTCTTGGTGACGATGATCTCGTCGTCGGGAAAGGTGCGCTCGCGCCCGGTCGGCTCGGGCGGGCGGCGCTTCGTCCGCCTCCACATGCACACGATCCTCCGTGCTGGCACCCGCGAATCCAGCACGCAATTCCTGCGATCCGGTTAACGCGTCCCCGGCACGCGCGAGGCCGCCGGGCCGCCCTCAGGCGGCGGCCGTCGCGGAGAGTTCGGCGAGGATGGCGTCCACCGGCGGCACCCGCCGCATCACCTCGAAGGCGTCCGGGCGCACGTGCCTCTTCGCGATGTGCTCGCGCAGCAGGTCCTCGGTGACGGTGCCGGCCTCGAGGCACTCGCGCAGCAGCGCGAAGAAATAGGCCTCCTGGCGCGGGTCGGGATGGCGCCGGTAGCGCGGCAGCAGGCCGTAGGGACCGAACAGCCGGCGGCGCGCGCGCATGAGCCAGGCGAAGGGCGGGAAGGGCTTGAAGTGCTCCACCGGAAGATAGTCCATCTTGAGTCCCGTCTTCCACGGCTGGGTGGAGCGGCGGGTCATGTGGACCATCTTCGTGCGCGCGGTGAGACGGTCGAAGTCGTTCCACTCGGGCTCGAGTTCGCCGATGGTGGCGGGATCTTCCGCTTCCAGCCCCATCCAGGCGCGGTAGTCGAGATCGCCGGAAAACAGCCGGTCGAACTGCTCCTCCACCTTCCAGTGGCGCAGCTTCGCGCAGTCGAGCAGCATCACCGAGCTGGCGTAGCGCCCGCGCACGGCCGCCTTCACCCCGTCGTGGGTGCGGCACATGATGGCCTTTCCGCCCATGTCGCGCTCGAACAGCTCGACCACGTCGCCCACGGCGAAGATGTCGGGATCGACTACCACGGCGCGGCCGCGGTAGCCCATGAGCTCCGGCGGGGCGAAGCGCAGGGGCGTGAAGGACTGCAGGTCCTCGTTGAGCCAGGGCACCCACGATCCGCCGCGCAGATATTCGCGCCCCTGGTAGCGTTCGAAGAAGGGAAAGTCCTCGCGGCGGATGATGCGCACCTCGAGCGAGTCGGGCCGGCGCGACTGGCGCTTCATCGAGTGTGCCGACACGAGGGCGCCGACGAACTGCTTGTCGTTGGTGTGCACGAAGACGCAGCGGGGCTCGTCCATCACTCCGCTCCTCCGTCGTTGGCCTCCTCCGGCGGCACCGCCGGCCGGCCGCGGCCCGCGCCGGCGACGGTAGCACCGGCCCGCCCACCGGCAAGGGGCGCGGCGGTCCCACCACGGGGCGCGGCGCGTCATCCTCCCGTCGCCGGCCCGTCGACGGTCCGTCACCGGCGCGGGCGAGACGGTGGCCGCGCCGCTTCGCGTGTGCGGCGCATGGCAGGATGGACCCGCCGGAAAGGGAGGAGGACCATGGCGGGACGTCGGGAGCTGATGGCGGCGATGCTGCTGGCGACCGCGCTCACCGCACCGGCGGCCGCGGCGGAGCTGCGTTCGGAGCGCTTTGTCGGCATGGCGGCGCCGAAGACGGCGGCGGAGATGGCCCGCGCCTACAGCGAGGCCGTGGTGGAAGACACGTGGAGCGACGGGCGCGGGGAGCGCGTGCCGCTCGTCTGGCACCAGCTCTGCTCCAACCGCGACCGCATCGGAGGCAATTTGTGGGAGGCCGGCCGACTGTTCGACGCCTGGGGACAGGGGCTGGTCGATCCCAACGGCGATCCGGTGATCGCCGGGACTCCGGACGGCACGAAGCTGCTCGATTCGGGCGGCCTAACCACGGCCGGCGGGGAGCCGGTGGAGTTCCACGTGGTGCAGTGGGAATACGACTGGATCCTCGACGACGGCAGTGAGGTGCGCACGCGCGAGGGCTGGTATCCGCGCATGCCCATGAGCGCCGTCGTCGACCGGCTGGCGCAGGATCCGACCACCGGCCGGCTGCGGGTGGAGAGCCAGTCCTTCGTCGACTTCGCCGGTGTGGGCGGCCTGTGGATCGCCTGTGCGGCCACGCGCACGCCGTGGAACGCCCATCTGCGGGGCGAGGAGGACTAAGACCTCTTCGATGGGAGCAAGGTGGACCGCTCGGCCGAGGGACTGACGCGGCTTCACTTCCGCGGCCAGAAGAAGGCCAGTCCCTATGACTACGGCTATCCGGTGGAGATTTCCGTGGCGCCCGACGGCACCTCCCGCGCCGTCAGGCACGACGCCATGGGACGGGCGTCCTGGGAGGTGGCGGCGGTGGCACCCGACGGGAAGACCGTCTACTACGGCGACGACGGGCGCTACACCGGCCTCTTCCTGTTCGTCGCCGACCGGCCGGGCGATCTCTCCTCCGGCACGCTCTACGCGGCGACGTGGGTGCAGGTGAGCGCCGAGGGCGGTGGCGAGGCCGAACTGAAATGGATCCGCCTCGGCCACGGCACGGGTGCGGAGCTGCGCGAGCTCGCCCGCAGCGAGCGCTTCTCCTCCACCGAGAGCACCATCTTCGAGTTCGCCGACGGGCCGCAGGAGGGATTCACCGCCATCCAGGCGGGGACGAAGAAGCCCGGATACGTGCGGCTGCGCCCGGGCAAGGAGGAGGTGGCTCCGTTCCTCGAGACCCGTCGCTACGCGGCGCTCCGCGGGGCCACCACCGAATTCAACGAGATGGAGGACGTGGACTTCGATCCGCTCACCAGGCGGGTCTTCGTCGCCATGTCCCGCATCGAGGAGGGCATGACGGAGAACGACGGCGGTCCGCGCGACGACATCCGCCTGCCGAAGAACGGGGCGGGCGCGGTCTACGAGCTGGAGACGGCCACCGGCGTCACCGACACCGACGGGCAGCCGATCGCCAGCGAGTGGGTGGCGGTGCGGATGAAGGCGATCCCCGCGCTCACCGGGCGCGATCTGCCCGCGCCCGACGCGCTGGGCAACCGTTCCGATCCGGACCGCGTGGCCGAACCCGACAATCTCGCGCTGGCACCGTCGATCCGCAAGCTGTTCGTCTACGAGGACAGCGGGCGGCACACCAACGACTTCGTCTGGGCCTACGATCTCGAGACCGGCGAGGTCGCCCGCATCGCCTCGGTGCCGGCCGGAGCCGAAACGGCGGGCAGCTTCGTCGTCGAGGACTGGAACGGCTACGCCTACATCATGCTCAACTACCAGCACGCCGGCGAGGACCTCGAGGAGCGGAAGATGGATCCGGCGCTGCTCGCCGAGCTGCGCATGCGCATCGATCCGCGGATCGCCGGCGTGGGCTATTTCGGGCCGCTTCCCGCCTTCCCCACCGGCGGCGCGCCCCGCGTCCCGTTGAGATC
>BEIP01000133.1 GCA_002898955.1 bacterium HR39
GCCCGCCATGCCGTCCTCGCCGCTCCCCCCCACCGCGAGCCAGCGCCGGTCCCTGCCGCCGTCGCTCATCCCTCCCCTCCCGCGAAGCGCGCGTTCACCGCCGCGGCAGCGAGCGCCGCCCCGCCGTCGGTGCCACGCAGCGCGAGCACATCGAGCCCGATCTCCCGCGCCACGTCCAAGAGCGCCTCCTTGCTCTCGGCAGCCCCCACGAATCCCACCGGAAAGGCGAGGATGGAAGCGGGGCGCAGCCCCTCGCCGACGATGCGTTCGAGCAGGCGGAACAGGGCGGTGGGGGCGTTGCCGATCACCACCACCGCGCCTTCCACCCGCCCGCCCCAGCGCTCCACCGCCGCCATGGCGCGGGTGATGCGCCGCCGCGCCGCCTCTTCGGCCACTTCGGGATCGGCGATGTGGCAGAGCACGGGATTGGCCGCCGGCAGCCGCTCGCGGCGGATTTCCACCGCCACCGCCCGCACGTCGCACAGGATCGGCGCGCCGGCCGCGAGGGCCCGGCGGGCGGCCGAGACCGGCGCACCGTGCCAGGCGAGGCGCTCCACGAGCTGCGGGCGGGCGCTGGCGTGGACCAGCCGCAGCGCCACGACGTGCAGTTCGGCCGGCAGGTGCGAGAGATCACAAGCCTCGCGCGCCCGCTCGAAGGACAGGCGGTAGATGGCGGCGGGATCCTGCAGATAGGAGAACCGCCTCACCGGTCCGCTTCGCGCCAAGCCGCCTCGGCCAACTCCAGAGCCCGCTTCTGGGGATGGGGCCCGCGGGTGTGGTGCAGATGGGGCTCACCGTCGCCGTGGTGGTGATGGTGGTGGCCGTGATCGTGGTCGTGGTGATGGTGATGGCCATGGTGGTGGTGATGGTGGCCGTGGTGGTGGCCGGTGCCGATTCCCTCCACGTGACGGTGGTGGCTCTGCTGCGGCGTGCCCACGTCGGCCTCGTAACCGAGGATGCGCGTCCGGTACTTGCACAGCGCGCAGTTCATGGCGACGTCGCCTTCGAGGATGCCGCGGATGCGGCGCACGAAGGTGTCCACCACGCCCGGATGGTCGTCGAGATAGTGGGCCTTGACGAACTGCACGCCGGGATGGCGCGCCGCCACCTCGTCCACCGCGGCGTAGATGCGCCGCACCAGCACACCGGTGAACAGGAACCAGGGGAAGACCACCACCCGGCGGAAGCCCAGCCGGGCCGCCCGGTCGACGGCGATGTGGGTGCGCGGGTGGGCGACGCCCGAATAGCCCACCTCGCCGTGCTGGAAGCCGAGCCCCTCCCAGAGAAGGCGCATCACCTTGGCGACGTTGGCGTTGGCGTCGGCATCCGAGGTGCCGCGGCCGATCACCACCAGCGCCCACTCCTCGGGCGGCGGACCGTCGCCGGCGGCGGCGAGGGCGGCGGTGATGCGATCGCGCGCTGCCTCCAGAAGCGCCGGGTCGATGCCGAGCTCGCGGGCCATGCGCATCTCGACGCCGTATTCGGTCGCCCAGGCATTGAGCACCGAGGGCACGTCGTTCTTCACGTGACCGGCGGCGAACAGCATGGCGGGGAGCGCCAGCACCCGGCGCACGCCGCGCGCGCGCAGCCGCTCGAGGCCCTCGCGGATCACGGGACGGGCGAACTCCAGATAGCCCATCTCCACGGGCCAGTCGGGAAAGTGCGGGCGCACCCGATCCACCACCCGGGCGAACTCCGCGCACGCCTCGGGGTCGCGGCTGCCGTGGCCGCAGATCATCACGCCCGTCGGAACGTCCATGACTCTGCTCTCCGTCGCGTGCACCGGCCGCGCCGGGCGAGCTAGCATCACCCCGTGCGCCCGCCAAGGCGCACCACGGCGGACGCGGCCGCGCAGGCGGGTGTGCGCCGGGGTGGAACGGTGCGCCGCCGCAGGTGCGCGGAAGGCGGATGCCCTTGCCGCCGCGGCGATCCTGCGGCAGCCTCGCTGGTCGGAGGTGCACGCATGTGCGGATTCGCCGGCTTCTTCCTGTTCGACGATCCGCCAGGGCGCGAGGCGGCGCTGCGGCTCGTGCGCACCATGGCCCGCACCCTGGCCCATCGCGGGCCCGACGAGGAGGGGGTGTTCGCCGAGGAGGACGGGCACTTCGCGCTGGGCTTCCGCCGGCTTGCGGTGATCGACCCGAGCCCGGCCGGAAGCCAGCCCATGGTCTCGGCCTGCGGGCGCTTCGTGCTGGCCTTCAACGGCGAGATCTACGACCACGCGGAGCTGCGTGCGGAGCTCGCGGCCGCCGGCCACGTCTTCCGCGGCCACAGCGACACCGAAGCGCTGCTGGAGACCCTCGCCCGCCACGGGCCCGAAGAGGGGCTCGCCAGGGCCTCGGGCATGTTCGCCCTCGCCCTGTGGGACCGGCGGGAGCGAAGGCTGGTGCTGGCGCGCGACCGCTTCGGCAAGAAGCCGCTCTACTCGGCGCGGCTCGGCGATGCGTTGGTCTTCGCCAGCGAGCTACGGGCGCTATTGCGCCATCCGCTGCTGCGTCCCGCGCGCGACCCCGAGGCGCTGGCGCTCTATCTGCGCTTCGGCTACGTGCCCGGCCCCCGCACCATCCTGGATGGCGTGCGCAGGCTGGAGCCGGGCCATCTGCTGGTGGCGGAGGCCGACGGCAGCTTCCGGCTGCACCGCTGGTTCGATCTCGTCGCCGAGGTGCGCCGGGCCCGCGCCGAGCCGCTCGATCCCCGCTCCGGCGAGGCGACGGAGGCGCTCCATGCGCTGCTGCTCGATGCGACCCGCCGGCGGCTGGTGGCCGACGTACCGGTGGGGCTGTTCCTCTCGGGCGGCATCGACAGCTCGCTGGTGGCGGCCTGTGCGGCCGGAGCGGGCGCGGAGCTTCCAGCCTTCACCATCGCCTTCGCGCACGCCGCCCACGACGAGAGCGCCCACGCGGCGCGGGTGGCGAAGGCGCTGGGGCTTTGCCACCACGTCCGCCCCTGCGGCGAGCGGGAACTGCTGGAGCTGGTGGCGGACCTGCCCGAGGTGTTCGACGAGCCCTTCGCCGACGCCTCGGCCCTTCCCACCCTGCTGCTGTGCCGCTTCGCCCGCGGGCGGGTGGTGGTGGCGCTCTCGGGAGACGGCGGCGACGAGCTGTTCGGCGGCTACACCCGCTACGCCGACACCCTGCGCCTGCACCGGCGGCTGCGCTACCTGCCGCGGCGGGTGCGGCGGCTCGCGGCCGGCACCCTCTCCCTGCTGGACACCGACCTGCTGCGGGCACTGGGGGAGCGGCTTCCGGCCCTGGCGCGGCTCAAGCCCGACGAACGCGCCCGCAAGCTGCGCGAGGTGCTGGGCGCCTCGCCCGAATGGCTCATGCGGGCCATCGTCTCCCACCACCACGACCCGCGGGCGCTCTACCGGTTGGGCCGCGAGCCGGAGGATCCGCGCTGGGCGGGGGAACTCGGCGGAATCGTGCCGGATCTGCCGGCCTGGCTGCAGCTCCTCGACCAGCTCCAGTGGCTGCCCGACGACATCCTGGTCAAGGTCGACCGCACCTCCATGAGCTGCGGGCTGGAGGTACGCTCGCCGCTTCTGGACGAGCGCATCGTGCTCCTCTCCTGGCGGCTCGCGCCCGATGCGGGCGGTACGCCGGGGGCGAAGGAGCCGCTGCGGCGGGTGCTGTTCCGCCTGCTGCCGGCGGAGCTGTTCGCGCGACCCAAGCAGGGCTTCTCGCCGCCGGTGCACACTTGGCTGCGCGGGCCGCTGCGCGATCTGTGCGAGGAGCTGTTCGCCCCCGCCTCGCTGCGCGAGGCCGGGCCGTTCGATCCCGCCCGCGTGCGCCGCCTCTGGCGCGAGCACCTCGAGGGATGGGTCGACCGCCGGTTCGAACTCTGGAACCTGCTGTGCTATGTCCTCTGGTACCGGCGCTGGTGCCGTGCGGCTCGCGCACCGGAAGAGATGGCCGCCTGAAGCGCCCGGAGCGGAACGGGAACGACAAGGGAGGACACCGTGTCGGGCATCGCGGTACGGCCCGCGGACCGGGCTTTCCTCCGCCTGTACGGGGAGGAGGCGCGGCGCTTCCTGCAAGGCCTGATCACGGTCGACGTGGACACGCTGGATTCGCGCATGCGCTACGGCGCCCTGCTCACCCCCCAGGGGCGGCTGCTGTTCGACTTCTTCCTCTGGGCCGAGGGCCCGCAGACCCTGCTGCTGGAGACCCTCGCCGCGCGCCGGGACGCTCTCTCGAAGCGACTCCTGCTCTTCCGGCTGCGGGCGAGGGTGGACATCGCGCCCGAGACGGGGCGCGCCGTGCTGCTCCTGCCGGGTGCGGATCCGGCCGCCTTCGGCCTGCCGGTCGAGGCCGGGGCGCTGCGGCGGCTCGGGGGCGGCGGTCTCGTGGCGGTGGATCCGCGTGAGCCGCGGCTGGGCGTACGGGCGGTGCTTCCGGACGACCGAATTCCCGAGTTCCTCTCCGCCCACGGTCTGCGGGAAGCGGAGGAGGCGGCCTGGCACCGTCACCGGCTCACGCTGGGCGTTCCCGAGGGCGAGGCCGAACTCGGCTTCGAGCGGACCTTCGCCCTCGAGGCCGATTTCGACGCGCTGGGCGCGGTGGACTTCGGCAAGGGCTGCTACGTGGGGCAGGAAGTCACCGCCCGCATGCACTTCCGCACCAGGCCGAAGCGCCGTCTGCTGCCGGTACGCATCCGCGGGACGGTGGAGCCGCCGGCGCCCGTGACGGACGCCACGGGCTGCGAGGCGGGCGAGCTGCGCTCGCGCCACGGCGATCTCGGCATGGCGCTGCTGCGCCTCGAGACGCTCACAAGACAGGATTCCCACCCGCTGCGGGCGGGCGAGGCCGAGCTGGAGCCGTTCTGGCCGGACTGGCTGGAGCGTCAGGAAAAAAATCCTTTACAGCCCGCCCGCGAGGGGCTATAGGGAAGGCGTGGCGCCGATGGACGACCCGCCGAATGCGCCCTCTCCTCCTCCCTCCCCTCCTCGCCTCGCCCGCTCGGGCCGCCGTCCCGGGGGACGGCGGCCCCTCTTTCTCCGCCTCGTGCGCTTACTGCACGAGGGGCGTGCGGACGCCGGCTTCCGTGGCCGCCGCAGCGTCGTCGCGCGCGAGCCGTCCGATCAGCTCTTCGCGCACCGGCAGACCGCCGATGTGGACCTCCAGCCGATCGAGCAGCAGCTCGGCGAGGGCGAGATGGAGCACCGGGGCCCCGGCCGTCTCGATGGCGGCGAGGGCCGCCTCCACCGCGTGGCCGACCA
>BEIP01000134.1 GCA_002898955.1 bacterium HR39
CTGTCGCCACCACCCCGAAGTGGATCGGATCGATGCCATAGGTGCCGGTCGCGATGGGCAGGAGGATCGGCACCAGTACCACGAGCGCGGCGATGCCGTCGAACACCGTTCCGACGAGCAGCAGGACGCCGAACACCAGCAGCAGGAACGCGGTGGGACCGTCGGTGAGGCTCCGCAGCCAGATCGCCACCGTCTGCGGCACGGTGTGGTAGGCGAGGACCCACCCGAAGGCCTTGGCCGCCACGATCAGGAAGACCACCGCCGCGGTGGTCCGCCCCGTGCGGTCGAGCCCGGGTCCCAGCTCGCGCCAGCCCAGTTCGCGGTAGACGAAGGCGCCGAGGAAGGCGGCGATGGCCACCGACACGGCCGCGGACTCCGTCGGCGTGACGAAGCCCCCGGTGATTCCGCCGACGATGGCCAGCGGGATCAGCAGCACCGGCAGCGCGGCGAGACCGGACGCGGCGGATCCCCGCGCGACCCCCGGGACCTCGCCGACCGGCGTCGTGCGCGGGGCGCGGAGCACCACCAGGGCGAAGAGGCCGAACATCACGAGGCCGGGCAGGATCCCGGCGACGAACATGTCGGCCACCGATACCTGGGCCACCACCGCGTACACGATGAAGGGCATCGAGGGCGGGATGACGGGTCCGAGCAGCCCGGCGGCCGCGGTGAGGGCGGCGGCGAACGACCGCTCGTAGCCCTCCCGTTCCATCTCCGGCACCATCACCCGGGTCATGACGGCGATCTGGGCGGTGGCGGAGCCCATGATGGCCGCCAGCAGCAGGTTGGCGACGAGGCAGACGAGGGCGAGGGCGTTGGGCAGCCGCTCCAGCCAGCGCCGGGTCGCCTCGACCAGCGGCCGGGCGAGCCCGCCGGCGGACATGATCTCGCCGAGCAGGACGAAGAGCGGGATCGCCGCCAGATCGTAGATCTCGATGCTGCCGAACATGACCTGGGGCATGGACTCCACGAGCCGCCAGTCCCCGGCCAGCAGAGCGTAGACGAGGGTCGCCGCCACCAGGGCAAAGGCGACGGGCATGCCGAGTGCGAGAAAAAGCGCGAGCACGACGCCCGTCATGCGATCCGCTCCCGCAGCCTGCGCGCGATCACGTGCAGTGTCCCCGATGCGAAGAACAACGGCATGACGTAGTAGACAGGCCGCTTGGGCACATCGAGGGTGATGACCCGTTCGAAGTCGAGGAACGGGGAACGGATCCAGCCGACAGAGGCCACCAGCAGCACCAGCAGCATGGCGGCGATGGCGAAGTCCCACAGCAGAGCGAGACCATGCCGTGCCGTGGGCGGCAGCAGATCGAGAAACAGGTCCACCCGCACGAGCGCATCGTGCGCGAGGGCGATGGAGACGGAGAGGAAGGACAGCCACACCAGCATGAGCGTGGCCGCCTCCTCCGCGAAATAGAGCGGCCTTCCGGCCAGGTGACGGAGCAGGGCGTTGGCGAGCAGCAGCAGCACCATCCCCACCACCAACAGCCGGCAGGCCGCCGTCTCGACACGCAGCAGCGCGTCCGAGAGCCGGACGAGCCACCTCATCGGCCGAGCATCTCCCGCACCTCCTCGCGGAGCGCCCGGATCAGCGGATCCGCCCCGTAGGCCTGATCGAAGGCCCGCACGCCGGGCTCGAACACCTCGCGGGCGTTCTCGAGCCTGTGGACCCTGGCCTCCTGCTGCACCACGGCGAAATTCCGCTCTTCGGCCTGCGCCTGCTCGGCGTTGCACCAGTCGAGGATCTCTTCCGCCACCTGTGCGATCAGGCGCTGGTCGTCTTCGCCGAGCCCGGTCCACAGCCGCCGCGACACCACGAAGACGGCCGGGAACGCCATGTGATTGGTCCACGTGAAGGACTTCGCCACCTCGTAAAACTTGAGTGACGTCAAGGCGTCGAGATCGATGTCGATACCGTCGATGACGCCGTTGGCGAGCGCCTGATAGATGTCGCCCAGGTGAATGGGCGTGGGAACCGCTTCCATGCCCTCCCAGAAGGTCTTGACCGCGGGGAAGGGCGTGATGCGGATCTTCGCGCCGCGCACGTCCTCGGCCGAGGTGACGAAGCGGTCGCGCATGAGCACGTGGCGCATGCCGGCGAAACAGTAGCCGAGGCCGATCATGCCGGCCGGCTCGAGCTGGCGCAGCATCTCGCGCGCCGCCGGCAGCTTCGCGGCACGGGCCGCCTGCTCGACCGTGTCCACCATGAAGGGCGTGAACCATCCCGACAGCGAGGGTGCCCGCAGGCTGGCGATGCCGCCGGTGAACAGGCCGAAGTCCAGCAGGCCCGAGGCCATCTGCTGCATCATCTCGGGCTCGCGGCCGAGCTGGCCGGAATGGTGGACGGTGACCGTGAACCGCCCCCCGCTGCGCTCGGCGAGGAGTTCGCCGAAGCGCTCAGCGGCGCGGGTGAAGACGTGGGGCGGCGGGGTGATCAGGCCGAACTTCAGCTCCTCGGCACGCGCCGAGACCGCCACGAGGGCGGCACAGGCGGTGAGCAGCAGCCGCTTCATGGCTTTCCCTCCCTGGTTCGGGTCGTCCGCGCGGGATTGACCGTATACGGAAAGTCCGTATGCTGTCAATCGCGATCCCGACCGAGGAGGGGAGGAGAGAGATGAGTGCCCCAGTCGAACGCCGGGCCTTCTACGACCGCCTCGCCGCCCGTTCCGCCGCTCCGCTCTGGGAGGTCCTGGCCCAGCTCGTCACCCCGGAGCCGCGCAGCCCCTGCCGTCCGCACCGCTGGCGTTACGCCGAGATGCGCGAGCTGCTGATGGAGGCCGGCCGGCTGGTGACGGCGAAGGAGGCGGAACGCCGGGTGCTGATCCTCGAAAACCCGGGTATGCCCGGCGAGGCGCGCATCACCACCTCCCTCTACGCCGGCCTCCAGCTGGTGCTGCCCGGCGAGGTGGCTCCCGCCCACCGCCACAGCCAGTCGGCCCTCCGCTTCGTGCTGGAGAGCGAAGGCGCGCACACCACGGTCGACGGCGAGCGGATCCCCATGTGGCCGGGCGACTTCATCATCACGCCCCAGCACGCCTGGCACGATCACGGCAACGAGACGTCGGCTCCGGTGATCTGGCTGGACGGCCTCGACATCCCCATCGTGAAGGCCCTCGACGCCTCCTTCGCCGAACACTGGCCGGAAGACGAACAGCCCGTCACCCGGCCGGTCGGACACAGCCGCGATCACTTCGCCCGCGGGCTCGTCCCCGTGGACTGGAAACGCTCCGGCGCCGCCTCGCCGGTGGTGCACTATCCGTACGCCGAGGCCCGCGAGGCTCTGGCGCGCGTCGCCGCCACGGACGAACCCGATCCGTGCCTCGGCATCCGCATGCGCTACGTCGACCCCACGAGCGGCGACTGGGCGATGCCGACCATCGGGCCCTTCCTGCAGTGGATGCCGGCGGGGTTCGAGAGCGCCCCCTACCGCTCCACCGACGCCACCGTCTACGTCGCCTTCGAGGGGCGCGGCCGCACCCGGGTCGGTGAGGTGGAGTTCGACTGGGAGCCGAAAGACGTGTTCGTCGTCCCGAGCTGGTGGCCGGTCCAGCACGTGGTGGCGGAGGAGGCGGTCCTCTTCGGCTTCTCCGACCGCCCCGTCCAGGAGAAGCTCGGCCTCTTCCGCGAACGGCGCGGCAACCGGTAATCCGGAGACTCAGCCGGCTCGATCACCGCCCCCTGCTCGACGCAGGCCCCGAAGGCACCGCCTCGTCCCCGCGGGTGGCACCCGCGGCGGGCGGTCCCGGGTCCCGCGCCGCTACCCCCTCCCGCCGCCTTGGGGCAGGTCGGGGAAGGCGAAGACGGCCATCGACAGCGAGCCGAACTCGAAGCTGTCGTGGACCTTGCGGCCCCGGCCGCCGCCGGCGCCGGCGGCGAAGAACAGCGGCAGGATGTGCTCCTCGGTGGGATGCGCATAAGCCGCGTGCGGCGCGCGGCGCCGGTAGGCCAGCAGGTCCTCCCGCGCGCCCGCCTCCACCGCCCGGGTCATCCATGCGTCGAACTCGACGGCCCAGCGCGGCACCGGTTCGGAGGTGGAGGTGACGCCACGACGAAGCCGCCCCAGCGCGTCGGCGAGATTGTGGGTGAGCGCCCCGGAGCCCATCAGCAGCACATCGCGCCGGCGCAGCTTTGCCAGCACCTCGCCCGTGCGCCAGTGGTGCTCCGGCCCGAGCGGCGTCTGCACCGAGAGCTGCAGCACCGGGATGTCGGCTTCGGGGTACACGAGCAGCAGCGGGATCCAGGCGCCGTGGTCGAGCCCGCGTCCGGGGTCCACCTCGGCCGCGAGGCCGGCTTCGCGCAGCATCTCCACCACCTCGCGGGCGAGCTCCGGATCGCCCGGGGCGGGATAGCGCAGCTCGTAGAGCGGCGGCGGGAAGCCGTAGAAGTCGTGGATGGTGGCCGGCGCGGGACTGCCGGTGACCGCCGGCCACCCCGTCTCCCAGTGGGCCGAACAGCACAGGATCGCCCGCGGCCGCCACAGCCTCCGGCCCAGAGCGGAGAGGAAGCGGTGGGCCGGCGTGTCGTCGATGGCCACGGTGGGCGAGCCGTGCGAGACGAAGAGGGTGGGCCACACGGCTTCAGCCTCCGCTTTCCGATCCCCGCTGTCCGCCGTCTTGCTCCTCTCCGGCCAGCAGCACGTCCGAGGCGTTCTCCGCCGGCAGCTCGATCACGAACAGGCGCATGCGCCCCTTCGGCGTACCCAGCACCTCGGCGAGGATCGCCTCGGCCTCGCGGGCGAAGGCCGCCTTCTGCTCGCGCGAGGGCCGCGCATCGCCGCTGACCAGCACCTCGATCATGGGCATGGGAACACCTCCCGGCTGCAGGTCCCGCCGCGTGTGGTGCGGAGATGGCGCGAACGGGCGACCGGGGCGACCCGGCCGCCCGCCGCCGGCCTCATGCGTGGGTGATCGGACGCATCTCGCCGGTGAGCGGGATCATCGGCGCGATGCCGTTCTCGACGATGTCCATCCGTGGCCATTCGCGGCCCTCCTCCACCGTCCACTGGCCGCCCACCAGCGGCGTCTTGGCGATGTTGGGCACCGGCCCGGTGCGGAAGTCGATGTGACCGACGATGGTATCGAGCGCCGTGGTGGCGATGGCGTCGCGGATGCTCTCGGGGCTGTCGAGGTCCTCGGCCCGCTTCAGCGCATCCAGGGCCACCTCGAACAGCGAGTGCTTGAAGCCGAGCGGCATGGTCCACGGCCGCCCCGTCG
>BEIP01000135.1 GCA_002898955.1 bacterium HR39
GGATGTCGTGGTCGATCAGCCGCAGCGAGGACTCCGGCACCACCAGCGTGTCCACCACCTTCTGGCGGTCACCGCCGAACATGGCCTCGAAGGAGCGGCGCACCTCCGGCTGCATGGCCGCCTCGAGGCGGATCTTCACGATCTCCTCGAGGCGATCCCCCACGAAATCGGGATCGTAGGCGAACCAGCGCACCAGCTGGCGCATGGCCCCCGCCGTGGGGTCCTCGTAGAAGCCCCACAGCCGGTCGAGCTCCGGGGTGATGCGGAACGGCGCCCCCGCGGTGCCCATGAGCACCACCTTGGAAAAGCGCTGCGGCGCCTCGGCCAGCAGGTGGAGCGCCACGCAGCCGCCCATGGAGTTGCCGACCACGTGCACCCGATCGAGCCCTAGCGCGTCCAGAAGCGCGAGGCACTGGTCCACCCACAGCCGCATCCAGGCGCGGATGTGCGTGGGCGCCGGGTCCGGATGGGTGCTGCGGCCGAAGCCCACGAAGTCCGGCGCGAGGGCGAGGTAGCGGTCGGCGAAGGCCGGCAGGGCGAACTGCCAGTTGGAGAAGCCGTTCGCACCCGGTCCCGAGCCGTGCAGGAACAGCACCGCCTCGGGCCCGCTGCCGGCCCGGCACAGATGGGTCTCCACCGCGCCGGTGCGAATCCGGAGCTGTTCGATCTCGCTCATGACCGCTCTCCGTTCAGGTGAAGCGCAGCACGAGCGGCTCGGCGTCGGCGAGCAGGAGTTCGCAGACGTCGCCCCTCTCCACCGGCTGGACAGGGATCCACGAGCCGGAGAGGACGATGTCACCCGGCTCGAGGGCGACGCCGAAGCGCCCGAAAGTGTTGGCGAGCCAAGCCACTGCCGCGGCCGGATGATCGAGCGCCGCCGCCCCCGCACCCTGGGCGGTGGGCTGGCCGTTCTTCACCAGCAGCATGCCGAGGGTGCGCAGATCGCGCGACAGCCAGCTCCGCCGCCAAGCCCCGAGCGTGAAGCCGCCGTAGGAGGCGTTGTCGGCGATGGTGTCGGTGATGGTGATCTTCCAGTCGCGGATCCGCGAATCCACGATTTCGAAGGCCGGGGCCACCGCCTCGGTGGCGGCCAGCACCTCCTGCAGGCTCACGCCGGGGCCCGACAGCCGCCGGCCGATCAGGAAGGCCAGCTCCCCCTCGATGCGCGGCTGCAGGAAGATCTCCCGCGGCACCTCGACGATCGAGCCCTCGCGCGGGAAGTAGCGGCTCGCCCAGAGATTGCCGAAGTCCGGCTGGTCCACCCCGAGCTGCCGCTGCACCGCCCGCGCGGTGAGGCCGATCTTGCGGCCCAGCAGCCGCTCGCCGCGGGCCGTGCGCCGCTCGTGGAACAGCCGCTGCACCTCGTAGGCGTCCTCGATGGAGGACAGCCCGTGGGTTTGCGAGAGCGGCGCGACGGGCGTGCGCGTCTCCCAGGCCTCGTCCAGAAGACGCGCCATCTCGCTCAGGCGTTCGCCAGACATACGTTCTTGATCTCCGTGTAGAACTCGCGCGAATAGATGCCACCCTCGCGGCCGATGCCGCTGCTCTTGGCGCCGCCGAAGGGCACCCGCAGGTCGCGCACGAAGAAGTCGTTGACCCAGATGGTGCCGGCGCGGATCGCCCCGGAGACCCGCATGCAGCGGCCGAGATCGCGACTCTGCACCACGCCCGAGAGGCCGTACTGCACGCCGTTGGCGATGTCGATGGCCTCCTGCTCGTCGTCGAAGGGCATCACCGTCACGACGGGGCCGAAGATCTCCTCCTGGCACAGCCTGTCGGACGGGGTGACGCCGGTGATCACCGTCGGCTCGACGAAGTTGCCGCGGTCGAAGGGCGGCGGCAGCTCCGCCCTGCCTCCGCCGACGAGGATCTGGAAGCCGGCCTCCTTCGCGTAGCGCAGGTACGAGGTCACCCGCTCGAAGTGCTCGGGATGGATGAGCGCGCCGAGCGTGGTGTTCGGGTCGAAGGGATCACCCGGCCGGATGTTCTCTTTCACCGCCTGCACGAAGCGCTCGAGGAAGATGTCGTAGATGGGCCGCTGCACCAGAAGCCGCGGACCGGCGAGGCAGAACTCGCCCTGGTTGAAGAAGCCCGCCCGCAGCGAGTGGTGGATGGCCCGGTCCAGATCGGCGTCGGCGAAGACGATGTTGAAGCCCTTGCCGCCCAGCTCCATCGACCAGCGCTTGATGTGGTCCGCACCGGCCTTGATGATGGCCGAACCGGTGCGGGTCTCGCCGGTGAAGGAGATGAGCGGCACGTCGGGATGGGCGGCGAGCGCCGCACCCGCCGAGTCGGGTCCGAAGCCGTGCACCACGTTGAAGACACCGGCCGGCAGCCCCGCCTCGTGGGCGATCTGGGCGAGCTTCCACGCACCGATGGGCGTGAACTCGGCCGGCTTGAGCACGCAGGTGTTGCCGAAGGCGAGCGCCGGGCCGATCTTCCAGGTCTCCAGCATCATCGGAACGTTCCAGGGCGTGATCAGCCCCGCGACGCCCACCGGCTCGTAGTAGACCACGTTGACATAGCCATTGTCCATCGGGTAGGCTTCGGACCCGTGAGTCACGGCGAACTCGGCGAAGAATTCGATGTTCCACGCCACCCGCTGGATGTAGTGGGCGGGATTGTTCTCGCGGATCGGGCGGCCCACGTCCCAGGTCTCGATGCGCGCGAGCTCCTCGGCGTGCTCGCGGATCTTCTGGGCGAAGCGCAGCAGGTACGGACGACGCCCCTGGGCGCCGAGCTTCGCCCACCCGGGGAAGGCTCGCCTGGCCGCCTGCACCGCGCGGTCCACCTCCTCGGCCTTCCCCTCGGGGGCGGTGCCGATCACCTCGTTGGTGGCCGGATAGAGGATCTCGAAGCGGTTGGCGCCCTTCTCGAAGCGCCCGTCGATGTAGTGCTCGACCTCGAAGAACGGCTTCTCGCTCATGGCCGTCGATGCCTCCGGTGACTGGGCGTCAGACGAGACGGGCGGACAGACTGCCCGCCGCGGACAGCAGGGTGAGGGTTCCGGGCCGGGCCGGCTGGGCGGCGGCGGGCGATCCGAGGAAGACCACCTGCCCGGCCGAGAGACCGCCGGCCATGTCGGCCAGCGTGGCGAGCTGGCGGTAGGGATTGCCCAGCGCCGTGACGGGACCGCGGCCGAGCAGCTCGCCGTCGAGCCACAGCTCGAGATCGCCGGCCGGCGGTGCTTCGAGCAGCCGCTCGCCCATCAGGAAGCCGCCGCCGGAGGTGTTGTCGGCCACCACCTCGGCGAGGGTGAAGCGGTAGCCCTCCCAGATGGAATCGAGGATGTCCACCGCCAGCACGAAGCCGGCCACGGCCCGCATGGCCGCGCCCTCCGAGCTGCCGGCCGGAAGGTCGCTCGCGAGCAGCGCTGCCACCTCCGGCTCCACCCGCGGCTGGATGAAATCGGACAGCCGCACCTCGTGGGCGTGGATCATCTCTGAGAAAACCCGGCCCCAGACGGGCCGGTCGATGCCCATCTGTCGCTGCTTGGCGGGCGAGACGAGCCCGAGCTTGTAACCCTTGAGCGGACGGCCCGCGGCCAGCTCCGCCTGGATGCGGAACGCCCCTTCCAGGGCGACGTTCCGCTCGCTTCCCTTCGAGGGGACCGTGCGCCGCTCGGCGCGGGCCCGGCGGACCGTCTCCAGCAGTTCCCGTTCGGCTTCGTTCATCACCGTTCCTTCCGCAGTTCGCTCATGAGGATGCCGCCGGTCGCCCAGCTGGTGGCCGGCACCTCGTAGATGACCACGCGCACCTCCTTCGGGTCCGCGCCGAAGTGGCGCGCGGCCGCCTCCGTCAGCCGGCGGGCGAGCTCCGCCTTCTGCTGGACCGTGCGGCCCTCCATCATGGTGAGCTTGACCACGATCACCGCGCGGCTCCCCCGTTGCGCACCTCGCTGTGGGCCTCGCGCGCCGCCTCGGCGAGGGTCTCGAAGCGCCCGCCGTAGAAGAGGAGCGGCGGCCCCTCGCGGCACTCCATCTGCTCCACCTCGCCGAGGAACAGCACGTGATCGCCCGCGTCCACCTCCTGCACCACCCGCGCCACCACGTGGCCGAGCGCACCCTCGATCACCGGCATGCCGGCGCGCTCGCCGAAGGGGATCTCGAGCCCTTCCTGCGGCCTGCCGGCGAAGTGGAGGGCGAGGTCGCGCTGGTCCTCGGCGAGGATCGAGACGGCGTATCGTCCCGCCTCGCGGATCAGCCCGCACATCTTCGCCGTTCCGGCGATGGAGACCAGCACCAGCGGGGGCTCCAGCGAGACGGACATGAAGGCGTTGGCCGTCATGCCGTGGGTGCGCTCGCCCACCCTGGTGGTGATGATGGTCACGCCGGTGCCGAACCGGCCGCAGGTGCGGCGATACAGCATGGGGTCGACACGGCGCTCGACCATGGCTTCGCTCATGGATCGCGTCTCCGTCTCCTCAGGCCACCAGCCGCGGGCGCAGCTCCGGCGGATCGCGCCAGCCGAGGATGCGCCGGGCCTCGGCGGTCTGTCCCTTCTCCAGCAGGCAGCGGATGCGCGAGCTCGAGATCGGCTCGCCCCGCTCGCAGCACACCGGCCCCATCACGTGCACGTCGAAGTGGCGCGAGAGCGTCTCCACGCAGCCCGCCCGGTCGCAACCGAAACGGAAATTGTAGCCCACCCAGATCTCGAGCGGTGCCACCGTGGCAAGCTGCGCGACGAACTCCCGGGCGGTGAGCTTCGCGTAGGCCTCGTCGAACGGCGCCACCACCACGTGCTGCACCTGCATGGCCGACAGCCGGCGGATCTTCTCGGGCAGGGGCGTGAGGACCCGTGCGCCCTGGAAGAACGCACGGGGAGGGGGATCGAAGGTCCATACCACCGAGGGTACGCCGTGGAACAGGCTGCGCCGCACCGCCTCGCGGATCAGCGCTTGGTGGCCGCGGTGCAGCCCGTCGAAGGCACCGATGGAGAGCACCGAGGCCTGCAGCTTCAGCTCGCCCGGGCGCCAGACCTTCGTCATCGTTCCCCCCTCCCCGCCGCGTCGCCGCCGATCAGGCCACCGGTTCGGCCTCCGTCTCGGCCCTGCGCCTCGCTTCGGCCAGCTCGACCGCCACCCGCAGGATCCAGTCCTCCTGACCGGCCACCGCCTGGCGCCGCCCCAGCTCCACGAGGATCTCGCCGGGATCCACCCCGCGCTCGGCGCCGATGCGCTTGGCGTGGAGCA
>BEIP01000136.1 GCA_002898955.1 bacterium HR39
CCTCGCCGGCACGACGGTCCTCCGCTTGCCGGGGCTTGGCCGGCGACGGTGGCGCACACCGGCGGTGCGGCCACGGGCGTCGTGGTTAAAGCGCATCCGGATGCACGGAACAAGCGCCGGCACCGCTGGCGCAATCGCTAAAATTTTAGCAAAACCTCCGCGCAAGCCGGAGGTCCCGCCATGGTCGCCGTCCGCATCGTCCACCTCGACTCCCTGCGCGAGCGGCTGCGCGCCGCGCTCGGTCGCGACAGCCTGCTGGCCGTACGCCTGGACCGGGCCCTCGCGGCGCGCGACGCCGAGGCCGTGGCCGAGGCCATGCGCCAGCTCGCCCTGCATCCCGAGCCGGTGCGCCGGGCGGTGGAGGAGGAGGTGCTGGCCTGGCTGTTCGACGGCGTCGCCGACGGCGAGAGCCCGCGGACCGCGGAGCAGGTGCTGCCGGCCCGCAACTGAGCCCCTCATCCGCCCGCCGCGCCGGTGGCGGAGGACGCTGCGTCCCTCGCACCCTCCGCCACGTCGCCTCCCTCCACCTCCTCGAGCCGCCGCTCGAGCCGGCCGAGCAGGTCCCACAGACAGGCCCGCTCGCGCGGATCCAGACCTTCGAGGAAACGCCGCTCCCACTCCAGCGCCAGCGCCGCGATGGCGGCGTGCACCTCGCGGCCGCGCCGCGTGAGCCGGTGGCGCGTGATGCGCTGGTCGCCGGGATCGCGCCGCCGCTCGATCAGACCCTTGCGGGCGAGGGCCTGGGCGGCGCGGGTGATGCGCACCTTGTCCATCACCGTGCGCTGCGCGAGCTCGGTGGCGGAGAGGTCGCCGCAGCGCCCGAGCACCGCCATCACCCGCCATTCCGGGATGGAGAGCCCGAAGCGCTCCTGATAGCGCCGGGCCAGCGCCGCGCTCACCCGGTTGGCCAACACCGACAGCCGGTACGGCAGGAAGGCCTCGAGGCGCAGCCCGGCGCCGGCGGAATCCTTTCCGCTTGCGTTCCGTTTCATCTGAAACTATCCCGGAGACGGCCACGCGGCCGACCCGACCGGGGCAGCAGGGTGAGAGAGGAGGCGGGCATGCGCAAGTACATCACCTTCCCACGCAGCGAGGGGCGGGCCTCCCGGCAGGCCCACGCCGCCTTTCAGCGCGATCTCTACGAGCGCGAGCTGGGCAAGGAGGGCTTCTTCGGTCCCGCCACCCACATGTACCACCAGCATCCCCCGACCGGCTGGATCGACTGGGAGGGGCCGCTGCGCCCGCGCTGCTTCTATCTGGAGCGCATCGAGGAGGTGCACGAGTCGCCCTGGGACGCGGTGCGGTTCCTCTACAACCAGAACTGCAAGATGCGCTTCTGGCGCGCGCCGCTGAAGATGGACCATCTCGTGCGCAACGCGGACGGTGACGAGCTGATCTTCGTCCACCGCGGTCGCGGGCACCTGTTCTGCGACTACGGCCACATGGAGATCGGCGAGGGCGACTACGTCATCCTGCCGCGCAGCACCATGTGGCGGATCGAGGCGGAGGAACCGATCACCGCGCTTTTGATCGAGGCCACCGGCTCCACCTACATGCTGCCGGACCGCGGCATCGTCGGCCAGCACGCCATCTTCGACCCCGCGGTGCTGGAGACCCCGCACATCGACGAGCGCTTCCGCGCCCAGTACGACGAGCTCGGCCCCGACGGCACCTGGAAGGTGCGCATCAAGCGGCAGGACCGCATCAGCACCGTCACCTATCCCTTCAATCCGCTGGATGCGGTGGGCTGGAAGGGCGATCTGGCGCCGGTGCGGCTGAACGTGCGCGACATCCGCCCGCTCGTGAGCCACCGCTACCATCTGCCGCCTTCGGCCCACACCACCTGGGTGGCCAACCGCTTCGTGGTGTGCACCTTCGTGCCGCGACCGTTCGAGACGGATCCCGATGCGCTCAAGGTGCCCTTCTTCCACAACAACGACGACTACGACGAGGTGATCTTCTACCATGCCGGCGAGTTCTTCTCGCGCGACAACGTCGAGCCGGGCATGGTGACCTTCCATCCCTGCGGTTTCACCCACGGACCGCATCCCAAGGCCCTGCAGCGGGCGTGGGAGCAGCCCAAGGGCATGACCAGCGAGTACGCGGTGATGGTGGACACCCGCGATCCGCTGGAGGTGGGCGAGCTGCCGCCCGGCGTGGAGTGGGAAGGCTACAAGGACAGCTGGAAGACTCGGGCGGAGTGAGGCACGCTCGCGCCGGTCGCCGGAAGCGGAGACGACGGGTCCGATGAAGCTCGCCACCCTGCGCGAGGGAGGCCGCGACGGCACGCTCGTCGTGGTCTCCCGCGACCTCACCCGGGCGGTGCGGGTGCCACAGATCGCCCGCACCCTCCAGCAGGCCCTGGACGACTGGGCGGAGGCCGAGCCGAAACTGCGGGCGGTGGCACGCGCGCTGGAGGTCACGCGGCTCGAGGAGGAGTTCCCCTTCGATCCTTCCGCCTGCCACAGCCCGCTGCCGCGCGCCTACCAGTGGGCGGACGGCTCGGCCTACGTCAACCACGTGGAGCTGGTGCGCCGGGCGCGTGGCGCCGAGATGCCGCCCGAGTTCTGGACCGATCCCCTCATGTACCAGGGCGGATCGGACAGTTTCCTCGGCCCCACCGAGGAGATCCCGCTCGAGGACGAGTCCTGGGGGTGCGACTTCGAGGCCGAGATCGCCGTGATCACCGACGACGTGCCCATGGGGGTGCGGCCCGAGAAGGCGCTCCCGCACGTGAAGCTGCTGATGCTCGTCAACGACGTGAGCCTACGCAACCTGATCCCGCGCGAGCTCGCCAAGGGCTTCGGCTTCTTCCAGTCCAAACCCTCTTCCGCCTTCTCGCCGGTGGCGGTCACGCCCGACGAGCTCGGGGAGGCGTGGCGCGAGGGCAAGGTGCACCTGCCGCTGCTCTCGTATCTGAACGGCGAGCTCTTCGGCATGCCGGACGCCGGGGTCGACATGACCTTCGATTTCGGCCGGCTGATCGCCCATGCCGCCCGCACCCGCCGGCTTTCCGCCGGCAGCATCATCGGCTCGGGCACCGTCTCCAACCGCGACCCCGACGGCGGTCCCGGCCGGCCCGTGCGCGCCGGTGGCAGGGGTTACTCCTGCATCGCCGAGCAGCGCATGGTGGAGATCATCCTGGAAGGCGAGGCGAAGACGCCGTTCCTGCGCTGGGGGGACCGGGTGCGGATCGAGATGCTGGATCCCGAAGGGCGCTCCATCTTCGGCGCCATCGACCAACGGGTGGTCCGCTTCGTCCCGCCCGAAGACTGAACCGGACGCCCAGAGCGCGGGGCGGGCGCCGGCATCCGGATCTCGGCCCAAAGCCGGGCCGCCGCCCGCGACGACGGCGCGGGTCCGGACCGGACCCCCGGCGCTCTGCGGAGATCGACGGCGGGGCCCGGAAACCGGGGCCCGATGTCGTGGGCGTCCGTCCCGGGACCTGCCCGGGTGGCGCGTGCGGCATCCGGGTGGCGGGCCCGCCCGCACCCGGCGACATCTCCCGCGTGCGTACCACGGGACGGGGCGGAGGAAACCGTGCCCCGACCGGACAGGGGCCGTCCGCAGCATCCGTCGCCACGGGCCGGGCGGGGAAGACCGGAGACCGCCCCCGCGTCCATCCTCCGGCCGGTTTTGCCGGTGCCCCTCGGATCGGCGTGCCCCCCGCATGCTCGCCCCAAGGGCGAAGCGGGCGGTCGGCGCCGCCCTCCGCCCAGCTGCACCCACCGGCGCGAGGCCCGTCGACGCCGTCGGGGCTCCGGCGCCTTGCCACGCGTGCGGGCGCGGCGCGCAGCACCAGTGGCCGGATGCACCGCCGACACGGACATCGCCGCACGCGGGCAGCGCTCGCCCCGGTGCGGGTCCGCAGGGTCGACCCGACGATCCCATCCCGCACGCGGGCAGCGCTCGCCGTGAGCGTCACCGGACCGCCTCCCGAGGCGCCTCTCCAACCGCGGCACGGGTGCGCGTAGGGGCGGCAGTTCGTCGCTCCACCCGGACCAGCCCTCGCGACCCGCGGACGGGTCCGCGCATCCGCCGGCGTGCACCGGGGCACGGGTTACGCCCTCTCCCGCACGGACTGGCCCTTGTGCAGTCGGTCAGTCTCCCCTCGACGCAGGTTACGCCCTCTCCCGCACGGACGGGCCGCTTCCACGAGGACGACCCCCGGCCGCCGTGGTCGATACGCCCTCTCACGTGCCGATGGACCGCTCCCACGAGGACGGCCACCGGCTGTGCTGACGACACGCCCTGTCACCCGCGGACGGGCCGAGGCCGCCCTTCCCGGCATCCCGCCCGGGAAGGATGCGCCCACGCGCGCGGACGGGCCCGAGAGCGCCGGAGCATCGGCCATCGTCCCGGCGATACGCCCTCTCCCGCGCGGACCGACCGTGTGGACGCCAGCGCAACCGCCGGCGCGAGAGGACACGCCCCCTCACGCGCGGACGGACCCGGCACCGGAGGCCGAGACCGACGCGGACAGGATAGGTCGTCCCACGCGCGGACCGGTCCTGTGGATCCCGCACGAATTGCACCGTCCCTTGGATAGGTCGTCCCACGCGCGGACGGGTCCCTTCCCGCCGGCGATCCGAGCCGCCGTGGCCGATCCGCGCCCTCGCGCGGATCGGGTGGTATCGTCCCCGACTGCACTCCGACCGGAGCGGCGGCGCCCACACCCCCCGCGCCGCGTCGGTCGGGGGCCGTCTCTCGGAGGTTCCGTCACCACGGGACCGCCACGACCCCGGAGCGGAACGGGGCAACGGCGCCCGGCCACCTGCGCGGCCGGCGGGACGGTAGATCGCAGGGACGCGATCTCCTCCACCGCCCGTCGGCTCCTTCCCGAGCGCTCCGCGGCCCTCCGGCGGAGGGCGGCCGGAGGGCCGCGGCGGACCGACGGCGGACGGGGCCCGGCATCAGGCCGTGGCCGCCATCCGCTCCCCGGGGGTGCCGGCGCTCCCCTCCTCGGGAGAGCCGTCCGGGCCGTCCCGCTCCTCCTCCGGATCGCGCAGCATGTAGCCGCGCCCCCAGACCGTCTCGATGTAGTGCGGACCGCCGGTCATCGCGGCAATCTTCTTGCGCAGCTTGCAGATGAACACGTCGATGATCTTGAGCTCCGGCTCGTCGATGCCACCGTAGAGGTGATCCAGGAACATCTCCTTGGTGAGCGTCGTGCCCTTACGCA
>BEIP01000137.1 GCA_002898955.1 bacterium HR39
GATGGAGCCCACCACGGTCAGGCGGGTGATGATGTAGTCGAGATACTCGGCCGTGCGCTCGCCGGGACGGATGCCTGGAATGAAGCCACCGTGCTTCTTGAGGTTCTCCGCCGTCTCCTTCGGGTTGAAGACGATGGAGGTGTAGAAGAAGGCGAAGAACACGATCAGGACCGCATAGAGCAGCATGTGCAGCGGCTGGCCCGGTCCGAGCAGCGCGCTCAGGGTGACCAGCCACTCCGGCCCCCGCCCGCCGGTGAAGCCGCCGATGCTGGAGGGCAGCAGCAGGAGCGAGCTCGCGAAGATGATGGGGATGACGCCGGAGACGTTGAGCTTGATCGGCATGTGGGTGGCCTCGCCCCCCACCATGCGGCCGCCGCCCACCATCCGCTTGGGGTACTGCACCAGCACCCGGCGGTGCGCCCGCTCCATGAAGACGATGAAGGTCACCACCGCCAGCGCCAGCACCAGGAAGACGACGATGGACAGCGGCGACATGGCGCCGGTGCGCCCGAGCTCCAGCAGCGCCACGAGACCGGCGGGGAGCTGGGCGATGATGCCCGAATAAATGATGAGCGAGATGCCGTTGCCCACGCCCCGCTGGGTGATCTGCTCGCCCAGCCACATCAGGAACATGGTCCCGCCCACCACGGTGATGACCGTGGTGGCGCGGAAGAACCAGCCCGGCTCGATCACCGCGCTGCCCGACGGGCCCTGCATCGCCTCGAGGCCGAGGGCGAGGCCGTAGGCCTGGAAGGCGGAGAGCGCCACCGTCAGATAGCGGGTGTACTGGTTGAGCTTCCGTCGGCCGAGCTCGCCCTCCTTCTTGAGCTGCTCGAGGGTGGGCGAGACGGCGGTCATGAGCTGGATGATGATCGACGCCGAGATGTACGGCAGGATGCCCAGCGCGAACACCGACATGCGCGCGAGCGCCCCGCCGGCGAACATGTTGAACATGCCCAGGATCCCGCCCGCCTGCTGGGCGAAGATCCGGGCCATCACCTCCGCGTCGATGCCGGGCAGCGGGATGTAGGTGCCGATGCGGTAGACCACGAGACAGCCGAGGGTGAACCACAGGCGCTTCTTCAGCTCCGTGGCCCTGGCGAACGCCCCCCAGTTGATGCCCGCGGCCAGCTGCTCGGCTATGGAGGCCATGCCCGTGCTCCGCTCAGGCCGACGGTGCGGCCTGCTCCGCCTGCGCCTTCGCGCCCTGCTCGACGATCACCGTGCCGCCGACGCGCTCCACCAGCTCGATGGCCTTCCTCGACGCCCCGGCCACCCGGATGGTCACCGGCTGGCGCAGCTCACCCCGGCCGAGAAGCCGCACCCCGTCCAGCACCCGGCGGATCACCCCGGCCTTCACCAGCACCTCGCCGTCGATGGGCTGCGAGGGATCCAGCCTGCCCCTGTCGATGGCCTGCTGCAGCCGGTCGAGGTTGAGCTCGGCGTATTCCGGCTTGAACGGGTTGGTGAAGCCGCGCTTGGGCAGGCGGCGGTAGATGGGCATCTGGCCGCCCTCGAAGATGCGCTTGGCACCGCCCGCGCGCGCCTTCTGGCCCTTGTGGCCGCGCCCGGCCGTCTTGCCGAGCCCCGAGCCCGGCCCCTGGCCGCGGCGCTTCTTCTCCTTCGTCGAGCCCGGCTTCGGGCGCAGCTCGTTCAGACGCATCTCACGCCTCTCCCTCGTCCTCGATCCGCTCCACGCGCACGAGATGCTTCACCTTCTCGATGCGCCCGCGGAACTCCGGGGTGTCCGGCACCACCCGGCTCTGGTGGTTGCGCCGCAGACCGAGCGTGATCAGCGTCGCCAGCTGGTCCTTCTTGCGCCCGATGGGACTGTGGATGCGGGTCACGCGCAGCTTCGCCATGGCCCTCACTCCCGCGCCTCCACCATCTGCCGCCGGCCGACGATCTCGCTCACCCGCTTGCCGCGCTTGACCGCCACCGCCCGCGGCGAGACGCACCTGGAGAGCGCGTCGAAGGTGGCGCGGACGATGTTGTGGGGGTTCGAGCTGCCCAGCGACTTGCACACCACGTCCTGCACGCCGAGGCACTCGAACACCGCGCGCATGGGACCGCCGGCGATCACGCCGGTGCCGGGCGGAGCGCTGCGCAGGATGACCCTGCCCGAGCCGAAGTGGCCCTGCACGTCGTGGTGGAGCGTGCGCCCCTGTCGCAACGGCACCCGGATCATGTTGCGCTTCGCGTCCTCGGTGGCCTTGCGCACCGCCTCGGGCACCTCGCGCGCCTTGCCGGTGCCGAAGCCGACCCGGCCCTTGCCGTCGCCCACCACCACCAGCGCCGAGAAGCTGAAGCGGCGGCCGCCGGCCACCACCTTGGCCACGCGGTTGACCGACACCAGGCGGTCGATGATCTCGCCTTCGCGGCCTTCCCGGCCCTCTTCACGAGCCCGTGCCATCGTCCCGTCGACTCCGGATCAGAATTCCAGACCGCCCTCGCGCGCGCCCTCGGCGAGCGCCGCCACGCGACCGTGGTACTTGTAGCCGCCGCGGTCGAAGACCACCCGCGTCACACCCGCCTCCTTCGCCCGCTGGGCGATGAGCAGGCCCACCTCGCGCGCCGCGGCCCTGTCGCTGCCCTTGGGAAGCTTCTCGCGCAGCACCGGATCCAGCGTCGAGGCCGCGGCGAGCGTGTGGCCGCGCTCGTCGTCGATGACCTGCGCGTAGATGTGCTTGTGGGAGCGGAAGACCGACAGCCGCGGCTTCCCGCCGGACAGACGGCGGAGCCACCAGCGGGTCCGCCGCTTGCGCCGCTCGAAGCGTTCCTTGGGCTTGACCATGGCCTACTTCTTCTTCCCTTCCTTGCGGAGGATCTCTTCGCCCGCGTAGCGGATGCCCTTGCCCTTGTACGGCTCCGGCTTGCGGAAGGCGCGGATCTCGGCGGCCACCTGGCCCACCCGCTGCTTGTCCGGCCCGCTCACGACGATCTTCGTCGGCTGCGGCGTGGTGATCTTCACGTCCGGCGGCACCGCGTAGACGATGTCGTGCGAATAGCCCAGCTGCAGCCGCAGGAACCTGCCGTCGCACTGGGCACGGTAGCCGACGCCGTGGATCTCCAGCTCCTTCGTGAAGCCGTTGGTCACGCCCTCGACCATGTTGGCGAGCAGGCTGCGCGAGAGGCCCCACATGGCCCGCGCCCGCTGGCTCTCGATACGCGGCCGCACCACCAGCGCGCCGCCCTCGCGCAGGACCTCCACCTCTTTCGGGAGCTCCTGCACCAGTTCGCCCAGCTTGCCCCTGATCCGCGCCACCTGGCCCTCGATCGCCACCTGGACGCCCGCCGGGACCGGGACCGGTTTCTTGCCGATGCGCGACATGGTCAGAACACCGTGCAGAGGATTTCGCCGCCCACCCGCTGCTCGCGCGCCTCGGCGTCCGAGAGCACACCGCGCGGTGTGGACACGATGGCGATGCCGAGGCCGTTGTACACCCGCGGCAGCTCGCGCACGCCCGCGTACACCCGCCGGCCCGGCTTCGACACCCGCCGGATCTCACGGATGACCGGCTCGCCGTTGTGGTACTTGAGCTCGATCTCGAGCTCCCGCCTGCCGGGGCCAATTTCCTCGACCCGGTAGCCGCGGATGTAGCCCTCGCGCACCAGCACGTCCAGCACGTTCATGTGCAGCCGCGAGGCCGGCGCCCGCACCGTCGCCTTGCCCACCCGCTGGGCGTTGCGGATCCGGGTCAGGAGATCGGCGAGGGGATCGCTCATGCTCATGCCGGAAATCCCCCGCTCACCAGCTCGCCTTGATCACGCCGGGCAGCTTGCCCTCCGAGGCCAGCTCCCGCAGCGCGATGCGCGAGAGACCGAAGCGCCGGTAATAGCCGCGCGGCCGGCCGGTCAGCATGCAGCGGTTGCGGATGCGCGTCGGCGAGCTGTTGCGCGGCAGCTTCGCCAGCGCGAGCACCGCCTCGAACCGCTCGGCCGGATCGCGGTCGCGGTCGTAGACGATCGCCTTGAGCTCGGCGCGCTTCTTCGCGTACTTCTGCGCGAGCTTCATGCGCCGCTTGTTCTTCTCGATGGCGCTCTTCTTCGCCATGCGAAGACCTCCTCACCTCTTGCGGAACGGCATGTTGAACCCCTCGAGGAGGACCCGCGCCTCCTCGTCGGTCTTCGCCGTGGTGTGGATGATGATGTCCATGCCCCGGATCTCGTCGACCTCGTCGTAGTTGATCTCCGGGAACACGATCTGTTCGCGCAGACCGAACGCGTAGTTGCCGCGGCCGTCGAAGCTGCGCGGATTGAGGCCGCGGAAGTCGCGCACCCGCGGCAGGGCGATGTTGATCAGCCGGTCCAGGAACTCGTACATGCGCTCGCGGCGCAGCGTCACCTTGCAGCCGATCGGCATGCCCTTGCGCAGCTTGAAGTTCGCCACGGACTTGCGCGCCTTGCACACCATCGGCCACTGGCCGGTGATCAGCGACAGGTCGCGCATCGCCGCGTCGATCTTCTTGCGGTCGTCGACCGCCTCGCCGACGCCCATGTTGACCACGATCTTCTCGAGCTTCGGCACCTGCATGGGGTTCTCGTAGCCGAAGCGCTCCATGAGCATCGGCTTCACCACCTCTTCGTAGTGCTGCTTCAGTCGCGCCATCGCCCTGCCCCTCAACGGTCGATGAGCTCGCCGGAGCGCTTGGCGTAGCGCACCTTGCGGCCGTCCTCGAGGATCCGGAAGCCGATGCGGGTCGGGCGGCCGTCCTTCGGGTCGATGTGCGCCACGTTGGAGACGTGGATCGGCGCCTCCTGCACCACGACCCCGCCGGGATCGCGCAGGCTGGGCTTTTTGTGCTTCTTCACCAGCATCACCCCCCGCACGATCACCCGGTTCTCCTTGGGCAGCACCCTGAGCACCTCGCCGACCTTGCCCCGGTCGCGGCCGGCGATGACGATCACCCGGTCGCCCTTGCGGATCCGCGCCGCCATCACAGCACCTCCGGCGCCAGCGAAATGATCTTCGTGAAGCGGCGGGCGCGCAGCTCGCGCGGCACCGGCCCGAAGATGCGGGTGCCGATGGGCTCGCCCTGCTTGTTGATGATCACCGCCGCGTTGGAATCGAAGCGGATGGCCGAGCCGTCGGGCCGCTTGACCGGCTTGCGGGTGCGCACGATCACCGCGTAGACCACGTCACCCTTCTTTACCTTGCCGCGCGGGATCGCCTCCTT
>BEIP01000138.1 GCA_002898955.1 bacterium HR39
CCTTCTCCATCACCTCCCGCTCGCGCCGGCGGCGCTCTTCGAGGAGCTGCAGGGCCGGGCGGTAGAGCAGACGGGCGAGCAGCCACACCAGCACGAGGAAGTTGACGATCTGGAAGGCGAGCGTCCAGACGTCGATCTGCATCGTTCAGCCCGTGTAGGGATTGGCGTAGAGCAGCAGCAGCGCGATCACCAGACAGTAGATCGCCATGGTCTCGATCATGGCGAGGCCGACGAAGAGCGTGCGGGTGAGGGCGCCCGCCTCTTCCGGCTGGCGGGCGATGGCGTCCATGGCCGCGGCCACGGCCCGACCCTCGGCCAGCGCCGGGCCGATGGAGCCGATGCCCACCGCGAGGGCAGCACAGAGGATGCTGAGCAGTTCGGCGTTCATCCGGTCTCTCCGCTCGGCGCCTGCACGGCGTCGTCCTCGCCGCGCACCGCGGCGGCGAGGAAGACGGTGGCGAGCATGGTGAAGATGTAGGCCTGCACGAGGCCGATCAGCACGGCGAGCAGCAGGAAGGGCACCGGCACGAGCAGGCCGGCGAGGCTCACGAGCACCCCGACCACCAGCTCGTGGCTGGCGACGTTGCCGAACAGCCGCACCGCGAGCGAGAAGGTCCGGCTGAGTTCGGACAGCAGGTGGATCGGCAGGAAGAGGACATTGGGCCGCAGGAAGTCGCGCAGCCGGTGCCGTCCGCGTGCCCTCAGGCCTTCGACCTGCACCGCCGCGAAGACCACGAGGGCGAGGGCGGCGGGGGTCTCCACGTGCGAGGTCGGCGGCTCGAGGCCCGGCACGACAGCCAGCAGGTTGGCGGTGGCGATGAAAAGAAACAGAGTCCCGAGGAGCGGGAGATGGCGGTCGGTGTGTTCCCGCAGCACCGGTTCGAACTGCCGGCGCTCGAACTCCATCAGAAACTCCACCGCGATGCGCAGAAGCGGCCAGCGCGTGCCGGCGCGGCCCAGCGCCAGCGGTCCAAGCGCGGAGAGCGCCGCCATGATGCCCCAGGTGGTGACCACCTGCCGCTGGACGGGCACGGGGCCGAGGTGGAAGAGCACATCGGGTGCGAGCGGCCCTTCCATCACGACCTCCGCACGCGGGCGATGGCGTGGTGCCGGGCCAGCACGAAGGCCGCGGCACCGGCCAGCAGCGCCAGCGGGTGGAGATGCGCCAGCACGAAGAAGGCGAGGACGGCCACGGCGATGCGCGCGATCAGAAAGCGACCCCAGCGTGAGCGTGGACCACGTTCGGCCCACAGCTCCACCTGCCGCTCCACGAGGTGGAAGTACACCTGACCGGTCGCGAAGCCCACGGCGAGGCCGAGCAGGATCCACAGGAGCGCGTTCACGGCCCGTCTCCGCCCATCCTCCGCCAGAGCAGGAACAGCCCGAGCCCCGCGCCGAGGATGGTCCCCGCGGCGGCGAAGGCGACCCCCGTCGCCGCCAGCCGGTCCAGCAGGCGGCCGAGGAAGGCACCGGCGAGGGCGGGGACGACCACCAGCCAGCCGAGCGAGCCCAGCCAGGTGAGGTAGAGCCAGATGTTGGTGCGCCGTGCGCGCTCCAGCCGTTCGCGCCGCTCCACCTCCCGCCGGGCCGCGCGCTCCAGCTCGTCGCCGTCCCTCACGGCCCCCGGCCTCCGCGCACCGAACCCGGACCACCGAGGGCGACCGGACGGCGCCGGGCCTCCAGATAATCGCGCAGGCTGCGCACCACCGCGAGCTCGAGCCGTGCCATGGCGGTGCGCTCGACGGCCATCCGCTCCGCTTCCCGGCGCATGCGCTCCACCACCCGCGGCCACAGCTCCTCCAGCCGGTCGGAGAGCACGGCTTCGGGCGTGGCCACCTGCACCCGCCGGCCGCCGGTCACCTCGAACACGCCGCCGCGCACCGCGGCGAAGCGCTCCCGGCCTTCGGGCGTGCGCCAGCGCAGCACCGAGACGGTGAGCACGGTGAGGAAGTCCTCGTGGCGCGGCAGGATGGCGAAGCGGCCGGTGGCGTCCTCCCCGGCCACCAGCAGCGCCGGCTCCTCGGCAGCGATCTCGAGCGGCGTGACGATGCGCAGCTCCAGCGCCCCGCTCATCCGCCGCCTCCTGCCGGAGCCTCTCGGCGTAGCACCGCCGCCTTGGCGAGCGCATCGTCGAAGGTGCCGACCATGTAGAGCACCTGTTCGGGCAGATCGTCCGCCTCGCCGGCGAGGATGCGCTCGCAGCCCTCGATGGTGCGCTCCACGGGAACGCTCACGCCCTTCAGGCCGGTGAAGGCCTCGGTGACGAAGAAGGGCTGGGTGAGGAACTGCTGCAGCCGCCGGGCGCGGAAGACGGTGCGCCGGTCCTCGCTGGAGAGCTCCTCGATGCCGAGCAGCGCGATCACCTCCTGCAGCTCGCGGTAGTGCTCCAGCACCCGCCGCACCTCTTCCGCCACCCGGTAGTGGCGCTCGCCCACCACCTGCGGGTCGAGCAGCACCGAGGAGGAGGCGAGGGGATCGACGGCCGGATAGATGCCCTGGGCGGCGAGATCGCGGGAGAGGACGATGGCGGCATCCAGGTGGGTGAAGATCTGCATCACCGCCGGATCGGTGTAGTCGTCGGCCGGCACGTAGACCGCCTGCACCGAGGTGACGGCGGCGGTGCCGGTGGAGGCGATGCGCTCTTCCAGTTCCGCCACCTCGCTCGCGAGCGTGGGCTGGTAGCCGACGCGCGAGGGAAGCCGCCCCAGCAGGCCCGAGACCTCCATGCCCGCCTGCACGAAGCGGTAGGCGTTGTCCATGAGCAGGAGCACGTCGCGGCCTTCGCGGTCCCGGAACCACTCGGCGAGGGTGAGGGCGGTGAGCGCCACGCGCCAGCGGGCACCGGGCGGCTCGTTCATCTGGCCGAAGACCAGTGCCGTGTGCTCCAGCATGCCGGCCTCGCGCAGCTCGTCGACGAGCTCGTGGCCCTCGCGCATGCGCTCGCCAACCCCGGCGAAGACCGAGGTGCCGCCGTAGCGCTCGACGACGGTGCGGATGAACTCCATCAGCAGCACCGTCTTGCCGACGCCGGCGCCGCCGAACATGCCGGCCTTGCCGCCGCGCACCAGCGGCGCCACCAGGTCGACCACCTTGACGCCGGTCCAGAAGGGCTCGAGGCCGGCACCCGCCACCTCGAGGGGCGGCGGTTCGCGGTGGATCGGCCAGCGCTCGGCGTCCGCCGGCAGCGGCGGGCCCCGGTCGACGGGGGTCCCCGTGACATCGAGCATGCGTCCCAGCACGTGGGGGCCGACGGGGACCGAGAGGGGGCTTCCGTCCGAGACCACGGCGCTGCCGAGCGCGAGGCCGCCGGTGTGGTGCAGGGCGACGGTGCGTGCCAGGGCAGGGGAGAGGTGCTGCTGGACTTCGAGCACCAGCGGCGGCTGCTCCACCCGGCAGGCGGAGAGCAGCGGCGGCACGCCGTCGGGGAACTCCACGTCCACCACCGCCCCGGCGAGCGCCGTCACCCGGCCGCGGAGGGGAGCCGCGACGGATCCGGCGCGCGGGGCGTTCACCGCCGCTCTCCCGCTCCTCCGGCGCGGCGCGCCGCCTCCCGCACGGCGGCGAAGGGCAGCAGCACGCATTCGTGGCGGCTCTTCACCGCCCGGGCCGGCTCGAAGATGTCGAGATCGGGCACATCCCGCGGCATCGGCCCCTCGCCGGCCAGCCACGCGGCGATGCGACCCTGCAGCTCCGCCAGTTCCGACAGCGGCCGGCCCGGGGCGGCGCGGGCCAGCAGTGAGGCGGCGGCGCGCGCCAGCAGGCAGCCGCGGGTGGTCTGGGCCAGCTCCCGCACCCGCCCGTCCGCGAGGGCGAGTTCGAGGCGGATGCGGTCGCCGCACAGCGGATTGTCCTGCTCCACCACCACATCCGGCGCATCCAGCCGGCCCGCTCCGGTGGCCGTGCGCGCTTCCTCGAGGATGCGCCGGTGGTATATGTCCGCGCTCACGCGAGCCTCCTCCGCACCCCGTCCAGCGCCCGCACTAGGGCGTCCACGTCCTCTTCGCTGTTGTAGAGGGCGAGCGAGGCCCTCACGCTCGCCTCCACCCCGAAGTGCTCCATGAGGGGCTGGGCGCAGTGGTGGCCGCCGCGGGTGCACACGCCGTAGAGGTCGAGCATCTGGCAGACGTCGTGGGGATGCACCCCCTCCAGGGTGAAGGCGACGACACCGATGCGCCCGTCCACCTCGCGCGGTCCCAGGATGCGCACGCCCGGCACCTCCGACAGGCCCGCGATCAGCCGGCGGGTGAGCGCCGCCTCGTGGGCCCGGATCGCCGCCCAGTCCAGCCCCGCGAGCCATTCGGCCGCGGCCCCCAGTGCCAGCGCCGGGCCGATGGGCGGCGTTCCCGCCTCGACGCGGTGCGGGGGTCTGGCGTAGGTGGTGCCGGCGAAGGAGACCCGCGCGATCATCTCGCCGCCGCCCAGAAACGGTGGCAGCTCCTCCAGAAGATCCTTCCGCCCCCACAGCGCGCCCGCACCCGTCGCACCGAACATCTTGTGGCCGGAGAGGACGTAGAGGTCGCAGCCCAGAGCCCGCACGTCCACCGGCCCGTGCGGCACCGCCTGGGCACCGTCCACCACCAGCACCGCCCCGATGGCGCGGGTGGCCTGCGCGATGCGCGGGATGTGGGTGATCGCCCCGGTGACGTTGGAGGCGTGGGTGATGCTCACCACCGCCACGCGCGAATCCAGAAGATCCAGAAGCCCGTCCACGTCGATGCGCCCGTCTTCCAGGAGCGGTGCCGGGACCAGCTCGGCGCCGGTGCGCTCGCAGACGAGCTGCCAGGGGACGATGTTGCTGTGGTGTTCGGCACGGCTCACCACCACCCGCCGGCCGGGAGACAGGCGCGGGGCGAGGGTGTGGGCGGCGAGGTTGAGGCCGAAGGTGGTGCCGGAGGTGAAGACGATCTCGGACGGATCGGCGGCGTTCAGATAGCGCGCCACATGCGCGCGGGCCCGCTCGAAGGCGGCGGTGGCGGCATCGGCGAGGCGGTAGACGCCGCGCTTGACGTTGGCACGGGCCTCGCTCTCGAAGCGGCGCAGCGCCTCGAAGGCGGCCACGCAGATCTGCGAGGTGGCGGCGTTGTCGAGATAGTGGAAGGGCGCCGGCTGGGCGGCGAAGATGGGGAAGC
>BEIP01000139.1 GCA_002898955.1 bacterium HR39
GACCACCTCGGGGCGGTCGGCGTAGAGCACGGCGGCCTGGGCGGCGGCGGCGCGCGGATTCGCGTCGAGCGCCGCCGACAGCGCCTCCGCGCAGCCCGGCAGCAGGATCACGTCGTTGTCGGCGAAGAGGATGCGATCGCTCGTGGCGTGCGTGATGCCGGCGTTGCGGGCCGCCCCGGCGCCGCGGTTCTCCGGCAGGGGCACGATCCGCACCTCCGGTGCGTTCGCTTCGAGCCAGGCGATGCTGTCGTCGGTGGAGCCGTTGTCCACCACGAGGATCTCGGCGAAGTCGTGGCGCAGGGCGAGCGCCGCCGGCACGCTCCGCTCCAGGTGGTGCCGGCCGTTCCAGTTGACGATGCACAGAGTGGGTCGCGGATCGCCCACGCCGCCGCTCCCGTCGCTTCCCAGGCGGAGGTGACGGCAGATCCCGCCCGATCAAGCCTCGCGGGGGTGCGAAGCGGACATTCCGGTGCGGCGGGTGGACCGGAAGTCCGCATCCTCAGAGCGATCCGCAACGGCGAGCGGGCGATGCTCACGGTCTCGGGCCGGACGCCGGCTCTGCCGGGCATGCCGCCCGTGGCCTTCCCGCCGCCGCGCATCGTCGGTCGTGACGGCCGTCTGGGCACCGTGATGCCGGAGCTGGACGGGGCGGCACGCGCCGCCCTGCGCCACGGCGGCGGGGCGTTGCCGAAGGCGGGGGAGAGGGGTGGATGTCATGAACCGCCCCGCGCATGTCGCTACACTTTGCGGGTTTCGGTTCACCGCACTCCCGACCGTGTGCGGCGGAGGCCCGGTCTAACGGACTGCTCCCGCCGGGCCCACGACCGATCTGGCGGAGAATGCAGACACGTGGCCCCGCTCTCCCCCGGGTCGGGAAATGAAGGCGGGATCTACCCAAACCGTAATACCCTGGCGATCCAACCCGCAGCGCACGAAGGGCCTTGCTTCGCGGGCCCCGGCGATCCTGCGCCCGTCGCTCACTCCGCCGCCTCGGCATGGGCCCGGGCCAGGGCCGCTCTGACCGCCTCCACCGCCTCGCGCGCCTTCGTGCCCTCGGGGCCGCCGCCCTGGGCGAAGTCGGGTCGGCCGCCGCCACCGCGCCCGCCCAGCACCTCCACCGCCCGGCGCACCAGATCGCGCGCGTCGATCCGCTCGGTGAGATCCTTCGAGACGGCCACCACCACCGAGGCCTTGCCCTCGACCACCGAGACCAGCGTCACCACGCCCGATCCCAGCTTCGCGAGGAGCTGGTCGGCCGCCGCGCGCAGCTCGCGTGCCGGCACCTCCTCGAGGACCCGGCCGACGAACTTCACGCCCGCCACCTCCTCGACCTGCGGGCCTTCCGCCGCACCACCGAGGGCGAGCTTCCGGCGCAGGTCCGAGATCTCCCGCTCCAGCCGGCGGATTTCCTCCTGCAGCTCGCCGATGCGCTCCGGCACCTGCTCGGCCGGCACCTTCAGCGCATAGGCCGCACCCTGCAGGATGCCCTCGCGCTCCCGCACCCAGCGCACCGCCGCCTCGCCGGTCAGCGCCTCGATGCGTCGCACGCCCGAGGCCACGGCGCTCTCCTGGGTGATGCGCACATAGCCGATGTCGCCGGTGCGGGCCACGTGGGTGCCGCCGCACAGCTCGATGGAGTACGGCCCGCCCTCGGGGCGCTCGCCCATGGTCACCACCCGCACCTCGTCGCCGTACTTCTCGCCGAAGAGCGCCATGGCCCCCTTCGCGAGCGCCTCCTCGAGGCCCATGATCTTCACCAGCACCTCGCCGTTCTGGCGGACCATGGCGTTGACCTCGTCCTCGATGGCGGCGAGCTCCTCGGGCGTGACCTGCTTCGTGTGGGCGAAGTCGAAGCGCAGCCGGTCCGGCGCCACCAGCGAGCCCTTCTGCACCACGTGGGTGCCGAGCTGGCGGCGCAGCGCCGCGTGGAGCAGGTGGGTGGCGGAGTGCGCGCGGCGCAGGGCGTTGCGGCGGGCCACGTCGATGGAAAGCTCCACCGTGTCGCCCACCCGGATCTCGCCGCTCTCCACCGTGCCGATGTGCGCGTGCAGATCCGGCAGCGGCTTCCGGGTGTCCTCCACCCGCATCACGCCCGAGCCGGAGCGGATGGTGCCGGTGTCGCCGATCTGGCCGCCGGACTCGCCGTAGAAGGGCGTCTGGTTGACCACCAGCGCCACCCTCTCGCCGGCGCGCGCCACCTCGACCCGCTCCCCGTCCTTCACGATGGCCTGCACCACCGCCTCGGCCGTCGGGCTCACATAGCCCACGAACTCGGTGGGGCCGGCCTCCTCGCGGATCTCGAACCACACCGGCTCCACCGCCCTGGCGCCCGAGCCCCTCCACGCGCGGCGCGCCGCCTCGCGCTGTTCGCGCATGCAGCGCTCGAAGCCCTCCACGTCCACCGCGCGGCCCTGGGAGCGGAGGATGTCCTGGGTGAGATCGAGCGGGAAGCCGTAGGTATCGTACAGGCGGAAGGCCACCTCGCCGGGAAGCGGCGCCCCTTCGGGCAGCTTCGCGAGCTCCTCTTCCAGCAGCTTCAGCCCGCGCTCGAGGGTGCGGCGGAAGTTGGTCTCCTCGAGCCGCAGCACCTCGCGGATCAGCTCCTCGGCCCGCACCAGCTCCGGATAGGCGGTGCCCATCTCCTCCACCAGCGACGGCAACAGCCGCCACATGAGCGGTTCGGTGGCGCCGAGGAAGTGGGCGTGGCGCATGCCGCGGCGCATGATGCGGCGCAGCACGTAGCCGCGGCCCTCGTTGGCCGGCATCACGCCGTCGGCGACGAGGAAGGCGGCGGCGCGCAGGTGGTCGGCCACCACCTTGTGCGAAGGCCGCCAGCGCCCCTCGAAGGGCTTGCCGGTGAGCTCCACCGAGCGGCGGATGATCTTCTGGAACAGGTCGATCTCGTAGTTGTCGTGCACCCCCTGCAGCACGGCGGCGATGCGCTCGAGCCCCATGCCCGTGTCGATGGAGGGTTTGGGCAGCGGCACCAGCTCGCCCGAGGGCAGCCGCTCGTACTGCATGAACACGAGGTTCCAGATCTCGATGAAGCGGTCGCCGTCGGCGTCGCGGCTGCCGGGCGGGCCGCCGGGCACCTCCGGACCGTGGTCCCAGAAGATCTCCGAGCACGGCCCGCAGGGGCCGGTGTCGCCCATCATCCAGAAGTTGTCGGATCCGGCGATGCGGATGATCTTCGATTCGGGAAGGCCGGCGATCTTCTTCCAGAGCTCGAAGGCCTCGTCGTCGTCGACGTAGACCGTCACCAGCAGCCGGTCGACCGGCAGGCCGAACTCCTTCGTGACCAGATTCCAGGCGAGCTCGATCGCGCCCTCCTTGAAGTAGTCACCGAAGGAGAAATTGCCGAGCATTTCGAAGAAGGTGTGGTGACGGCCGGTATAGCCGACGTTCTCGAGGTCGTTGTGCTTGCCACCCGCCCGCACGCACTTCTGCGCCGTCGCCGCGCGCTTGTAGGGCCGCGTCTCCACGCCGGTGAAGACGTTCTTGAACTGCACCATGCCGGCGTTGGTGAACAGCAGCGTCGGATCGTTGTGCGGCACGAGCGAGCTCGACGGCACGATCTCGTGGTCGTGCCGCCGGAAGTAGTCGAGGAACAGGCTGCGGATCTCGTTGGCGCTCGGCATGGTGCCCCCTTCTCACGCGGCTTGCCGGTGGCCCGTCGGCGGGTGGTGGACGGCGCGCCTCACTCCACCACCGGCTCCTCCCCCTCGAGGTCGAAGCCGATGGAGGTGGCGGCGAGGCCGGCGTTCTCGCGCAGCTTCTGCTCGATCTCGCCGGCCACCTCGGGATGCTCCTCGAGGAAGGCCTTGGCGTTCTCGCGCCCCTGGCCGATGCGCTGGCCGTTGTAGCTGTACCAAGAGCCCGACTTCTCGACGATCCCGGCCTTGACCCCGAGGTCGACGAGCTCGCCGACCTTGGAGATGCCCTTGCCGTAGATGATGTCGAACTCGACCTGACGGAAGGGCGGCGCGACCTTGTTCTTGACCACCTTCACCCGCGTCTGGCTGCCGATGGTCTGGTCGCGGTCCTTCACCTGGCCGATGCGCCGCACATCCAAGCGCACCGAGGCGTAGAACTTGAGCGCGTTGCCGCCGGTGGTCGTCTCGGGGTTGCCGAACATCACCCCGATCTTGGAGCGGATCTGGTTGGTGAAGATGACGAGGCAGCGCGAGCGGCTGATGGAGGCGGTGAGCTTCCTGAGCGCCTGGCTCATGAGGCGCGCCTGCAGGCCCACGTGCGCGTCGCCCATCTCGCCCTCGAGCTCCGCCTTGGGCACGAGCGCCGCCACGCTGTCCACCACGATCACGTCCACCGCCCCGCTGCGCACCAGCGTATCCGCGATCTCGAGCGCCTGCTCGCCGGTGTCGGGCTGGCTGATGAGCAGATTGTCGAGGTCGATGCCCAGCGCCCGCGCATAGGAGGGATCGAGGGCGTGCTCGGCGTCGATGAAGGCGCAGACGCCGCCCTGCTTCTGGGCCTCGGCGATCACGTGCAGCGCGAGGGTGGTCTTGCCCGAGCTCTCGGGGCCGAAGATCTCGACGATGCGCCCGCGCGGCAGCCCGCCCACGCCGAGGGCGATGTCGAGGCCGATGGAGCCCGTCGAGATGGTCTCGATCTCGATCTTCTGGTCGGCACGCCCGAGGCGCATCACCGAGCCCTTGCCGAAGGCCCGCTCGATCTGGGCGATGGCGGCCTCGAGGGCCCGCTGGCGCTCGTCGGTGTCGCGGCGCTGGGTTGCGGCTTCTGCCATGGACCGGTATCTCGTTCGCCGAAGGTTGCCGTTGGGCCTTATATAGTCCGCTCCGCCGGCGGGAAACCGCCCGCGCGGCGGGTCTATCGGCGGCGACGGCGGCGCCCCTTCGGCGGTTCGGTGCGGGCGTGGAAGTGGGGCGGACGGCGCCGCACCCACGCCACGAACCGGGCCACCTCGGGATGCGCCCGCAGCCGCCCGAAGTCGGGACCGACGCGGGCGAGCTCGGCCTCGTCGAAGAGGCTGTGGAGCTTGCGGTGACAGATGCGGTGCATGCGCACCGTGACCCGCCCGCCCCGGCTCTTCGGTACCACGTGGTGGCGGTCCACCGGCCCGTCCTCGGGGAGCAGCCGCCCGCACC
>BEIP01000140.1 GCA_002898955.1 bacterium HR39
GGTGCCCATGTCGTCGGGGATCTCGTGCAGCCGCCGGTAGGTGATGGCCCGCTGGTTCATCCACGAGTCGAACACCGCGCCGATGGCGCCCCAGAGCTGCTCCTGCGGATCCTGCGGGAAGGGCCGGCCGGTCTCCCGCTCGACGATGGCCCGGTAGGCGGCGACCAGCTCCCGGAGCGCGGCGGCATCCAGATCGGTGTCGAAGCGCGCGCCGCGCAGGTGCTTGAGCTCCTCGAGCTTCTCCTCGAACAGGGCGTGGTCGACGCCGAGCACCACGTCGCCGTACATCTGGATGAAGCGGCGGTAGGAGTCCCAGGCGAAGCGGGGATTGCCGGTGGCGCGCGCCAGCCCCTGCACCGTCTCGTCGTTGAGGCCGAGGTTGAGGACGGTGTCCATCATGCCCGGCATGGACACGGGCGCGCCCGATCGCACCGAGACGAGGAGCGGCCGTTCGGGATCGCCGAAGCGCAGCCCCCGCTGCTCCTCGAGCCAGCTCAGCGCCGCGTCCACCTGCTCCTTCAGGTCGTCCGGATAGCGGCGGCCGTTGGCGTAGAAGAACGCGCACACCTCGGTGGTGATGGTGAAGCCGGGCGGCACCGGCAGGCCCAGCGAGGCCATCTCCGCCAGGTTCGCCCCCTTGCCGCCGAGGAGATCGCGCATCCTGGCGCTGCCCTCGGCCGTGCCACCGCCGAACCGGTAGACCCACTTGCGGCTCATCGACACGTCTCCCCATCGCTCCCTCGGTCCCGGGACTCGCCGGCGTCCCGGTCCTCGATCCGCGAGAAATCCGCGATGCGCTCGAACACCCGGCGCAGGCGGTCGAGCAGCAGCAGCCGGTTTTCGCGCAGATGCGGATCCTCCACGTTCACGCGCACCCGCTCGAAGAAGGCGTCCACCATCGGCCGGATGGCCGCGAGATGCCGCATGGCGCCGGTGAAGTCCTCGCGCACGAGAGCGGCCGCGATGGCATCCTCCGCCTCCACCAGCACCGCGTAAAGCGCCCGCTCCTCGTCCTGCGCCAGCAGTGCGGGATCCGGCTCACCCCGGTACTCGCGCCCGTCCCGCCGCTCCTCGATGGCGACGATGTTGCGCGCGCGGCGATAGGCGGTGAGCAGATCGCGCCCGTCGGGGCTGGCGAGGAAGGCATCCAGCGCCTCCACCCGCGCCACCAGCCGGGCGAGGTCGTCGTCGGGCACGATGGCGAAGACCGCCGCCACCAGGTCGTGGCGCAGCCCCCGCCCGCGCAGGCTCACCACCAGCCGGTCGGCGAAGAACTCCAGCACCTCGCGCAAAAACGCCTCGCGGTCGACGGCGTGGAAGCGCCGGCCGTAGAGGTCGAGGGCGCAGGAGAAGACCTCGCGCAGCGGCAGCCGCAGGCCGTTTTCCAGCAAGAGCCGGATCACGCCCAGAGCGGCGCGGCGCAGGGCGAAGGGATCCTTGGAGCCGCTCGGGCGGATGCCGGCGGCGAAGAAGCCCGCGAGCGTGTCGATGCGGTCGGTCAGGGCCACCGCCACGGAGACCGGCGCGCGCGGCACCGCGTCGTCGGGCCCCTTGGGGCGGTAGTGTTCGGCAATGGCGCGGGCCACCTCCTCCGGCTCGCCCTGGTGGCGGGCGTAGTAGCCGCCCATGATCCCCTGCAGTTCGGGGAATTCGGCGACCATGCCGGTCATCAGATCCGCCTTGCACAGCCGCGCCGCGCGCGCACACAGCTCCGCGTCCGCCCCGGGGACGAAGCGCGCGAGCTCGCGGGCGAGTCGCTCGAGGCGCTCCACCCGCTCGGCCATGGTGCCGAGCTTCTGGTGGAAGACCACCCTCTCCAGCATGGGAAGTCGCGCTTCGAGCGGCACCCTGCGGTCCGTCTCCCAGAAGAAGCGCGCATCCCACAGCCGCGCGCGCAGCACCCGCTCGTTGCCGGCGACGACGGCCTCGCCGCCGTCCGCCGCCTCGACGTTGGCCACCACGACGAAGCGCGGGGCGAGGCGGCCATCTCCGTCCTCCAGCGCCAGATAGCGCTGGTGGGTGCGCATGGAGGTGACCAGCACCTCCGGCGGCAGCTCCATGAATGCGGGTTCGATGCTGCCGATCAGCACCACCGGCCACTCCACGAGCCCGGCGAGCTCCTCGACCAGCTCCGGATCCTCGCGCAGCCGCAGCCCCTCCGCCGCCGCCAGCGCGCGGGCGCGCTCGACGATGGTGCGGGCGCGCTCCTCCTGATCGAGCATCACGTACGCCCGCCGCAGCGCCTCGCGGTAGTCGGCATAGTCCCGCACGGAGATGGGACCGGGCGCGTGGAAGCGGTGGCCGTAGGTGACATCGCCGCTCTCCACCGGCCCGAAGGCGAAGCGCAGCGGCCGCCCGTCCAGCAGGCAGAGGATGGCGTGCAGCGGCCGCACCCAGCGCACCCGGTGCGCCCCCCAGCGCATGGACCTGGGCCAGGGAAAGCGGGCGAGGAGTTCGGGCAGGGTCTCGGCCAGCACCTCGGCGGCGGGGCGCCCGCGCTCCTCGACGAGCGCCACCAGATAGCGGCCCTTCTTCGCATCCTCGCGCTCCTCCAGCCGGTAGTCGCGGCCCTCGAGGCTGCGCAGGAATCCGACACGGGCCGTCTGCGGGGCGTCCACCCGCGGGCCGCGGCGCTCGATCACCCGGTCGGGCTGGCGCTCGGCCACGCCGTCGGCCACCGCCACCAGCCGGCGCGGGGTGGAGAAGGTGCGGATGTCCGGCGTCCCGAGGCCGTGTTCCTCCAGCAGCGCGCCCAGCAGCCGCGCGAGGTCCTCGCGCGCGCCCCGCTGCATGCCGGCGGGGATCTCCTCGGAGAAGAGTTCCAGCAGGAGCTCAGCCATGGCCCGGCACCGCGTGGCCGCGCGACTTCAGCCAGGCCTCGGCGCAGGCGCGCGCCAGCGCCCGCACCCGGGCGATGTAGGCCTGGCGTTCGGCGACGCTGATCACCCCGCGCGCATCCAGCAGGTTGAAGATGTGGCTGGCCTTGAGGCACTGGTCGTAGGCCGGCAGGGGCAGGCCGAACTCCAGGATGTGGCGGCACTCCCGCTCGGCGTCCTCGAAGTGGCGGAACAGCATGTCGGTGTCCGCCACCTCGAAGTTGTACCTCGAGTACTCGCGTTCGTTCTGGAGGAACACGTCGCCGTAGGTGACGCCCCGCCCGTTCCAGTCGAGCTCGAACACGTTCTCGACGCCCTGCACGTACATGGCGAGGCGCTCGAGCCCGTAGGTGATCTCGCCCGTCACCGGATCGCAGTCGATGCCGCCCACCTGCTGGAAGTAGGTGAACTGGGTGATCTCCATCCCGTCGCACCACACCTCCCAGCCGAGCCCCCAGGCCCCCAGCGTCGGGCTCTCCCAGTCGTCCTCGACGAAGCGCAGATCGTGCAGGGTCGGGTCGATGCCGAGAGCGTACAGGCTCTGCAGGTAGACCTCCTGGATGTCCTCGGGCGAGGGCTTGAGGACCACCTGGAACTGGTAATAGTGCTGCAGGCGGTTGGGATTCTCGCCGTAGCGGCCGTCGGTGGGCCGGCGCGAGGGCTGCACATAGGCGGCGTTCCACGGCTCCGGCCCCAGCGCCCGCAGGGTGGTGGCCGGATGGAAGGTGCCGGCGCCCACCTCCATGTCGTAGGGCTGCAGCAGCACGCAGCCGTAGTCGGCCCAGTACTGCTGGAGCCGCAGCACGAGCTCCTGGAAGGAGCGCGGGGGTTCGTTCGCCGTGCGGGTCATGGCGGGGGAGATCACGGCCTTGTTGCAGCGCCGAAACCGTAGTGCCGCGCGCGGATGCGGTCAAGCGCGCCGGTCCGGACGGCCCGCACGCGCACGGCTCCGCTCCCTCGGTGCCCTTCTGGGCGGTCTCCTGCTGCTGGCCGGCTGCGCCCGCTCGCCGGTGCCCTTCGCCCTCGACACGCCGCCGGTGGTGACGGTGCCGGCCGCATGGGCCGGGGTGGTGGACCGGCGCGGGCGCTTCCGCGAGGTGTTCTGTGCGGTGCTGGAACGCGTGGACGATCCCGACGCGCGGCCCTGCGATCGCGCGCTGTGGCGGGTGGGGGAGGAGCCGCCCGGAACCGGCGCACCGGTTCCCGAGGAGCCGATCCGCCCGCCGCTGCGGCTTCTGTTGGTGAGCGGCTACGGCGCCCAGTGCTTCCGTGGGCTCGTGCGCCTGTTCGACGACGCCGAGGCGCGTCTGCGGGCGCTGGATGTGGAGGTGGTGCGCGCCCCGGTGACCGCTTTCGGCAGCGTCGCGCAGAACGCGGAGATCGTGGCGCGGACCGTCCGCAACCTCCCGGGGGACGGCCGCCGGCTGGTGGTGCTGGGCTATTCCAAGGGGGCGGCGGACGTCCTCAAGGTGCTCACCGACCATCCCGACGCGGCGGCGCGCATCGCCGCGGTGGTGACGCTGGCCGGCGCGGTGGGCGGCTCGCCCCTCGCCGAGGTGGTCCCGCGCTGGTTGGAGCCGCTCGTGGATCTCTATCCCGGAACCCGCTGCGAGACGGGGGACGACCGGGCCCTTGCGGACCTGCGTCCGTGCGCGCGCCGGCGCGAGCTGCTGCGCCTGGCCGGGCCGCCGCCCATGCCCGTCTACGCGCTCGCCGCCTTCGTCCCCGAGGAAGAGGTCTCGGCGGTGCTGCGGCCCTTCTGGGCCCGACTTGCCTCGGTGGATCCGCGCAACGACGGCATGGTGCTGTGGACCGACCAGGTGGCGCCGGGATCCCGCCTGCTGGGCTATCTGCGCGGCGATCACCTGGCGGTGGCCATGCCGGTCGAACGGCGCCTGCCGTGGACGGCGCGGCTGTTCGTCACGGAGAATGCCTATCCGCGCATCGCGCTCATCGAAGCGATCCTGCGCACCGTGGCCGAGGACCTCGCGGAACCGCCGCTCGGGCCGGCCCCGCGACGGTGATGGTGCGGGCGAGCTCCTCGCCCGAAAGGCCCAGGAGCTTCGGGCGGACCACGCCGGGCAGCACCGCCACGTCGTAGAGCTCGCGCACCACGCCCTCGAGCCGCAGCCACTCGGTGATCATCCCGGATTCCACGTCCACCGCGACGACGCCGCAGCGCGGCTCGGCCCCGCGCCGCTCCAGTTCGCCCTGCAGCGGCAGATCGGCGAAGGCCG
>BEIP01000141.1 GCA_002898955.1 bacterium HR39
GATTCCCCTGAAGCGCCGACGCTCCCCCCGGCCCGGCCAGTCCGCGGGCGAAGGCGAGCGGCACCGCCACGTCCAGCGCCAACGCGGCCGGGCGTACCGCCTCGGCGTAGTCGCGGTAGAGCGGCCCGAGGCCGCGGGGAAAGCCGATCACCGGCACCTGCGGGAAGTGCCGGCGCAGCTCCCCGACGATGCGACGGGCCGGCTCGATCACGAAGGCGCGCGCGAGCGGCTCGGGCAGCACGCCGGCCCAGCTGTCGAACAGCTTCACCGCTTCGGCCCCGTGTTCGATCTGCCGCCGCAGGAAGTGGAGCACCGCCCCGGCGAGGCGGTCGATCAGCCCGCGCACGAAGTCGAAAGCGGCGAACGCCAGGGTGCGGGCGCGGGCGAAGTCCTTCGATCCGCCGCCCTTGAGCAGATAGGCGGCGAGCGTCCACGGCGCGCCGGCGAAGCCGATCAGCGTCACGCCGGGCGGCAGCGCCGCCCGCACCCGCTCCACCGTCTCGCAGACGGGAGCGAGATGGCGGTCGAAGGCCTCGTGATCGAAGACCGGAAGCGGGTCCTGCGGCCCGAGGGTCTCCACCCGCGGTCCCTCGCCCTCGACGAAGCGCACCGGCACGCCGAGGGCGTGCGGCACCACCAGGATGTCCGAGAACAGGATGGCGGCATCGAGCGGGAAGCGGCGCAGCGGCTGCAGCGTGACCTCGGCGGCCAGCTCCGGCGTGTAGCAGAGCTCGAGGAAGTCGCGCACCCTCGCCCGCACCGCCCGGTACTCCGGCAGATAGCGGCCGGCCTGCCGCATGAACCAGACGGGCGGCGGATCGAGGCGCTCGCCGGCCAGCACCCGCAGCAGGCGCTTGGCCGGAGCAGGCTCGACACGGGCGGGCGGCATCCACCTCCTCCCCGCTTTCTCTTCCGAAAGGAAGGGCGGTGGTGGCGGTTTGGCGTCGGCATGGCGGGAATTCAACGGCTGTCCCCCCGCTTTTCCGTCCTCCGGCCGGGACCGGCGGGATGGCGGGAAGATGCTGTGGAAAACGCCTTGAAAAGGGCCGCGCGGTCCGCGAGTCTGGTCGGCGGAGCGCGGCCGGCCGGCCGCCCGGTGGAAGCCGTGGAACCATGCCGGCCTCGCCGCTTTCCGCCCCCGAAGGCCCACCCGTCGGCGAGGCGGTGGACGGATCCGGGAAAGGGACCGGGAACGGGCCCGGGCACCCGTCCGGAGAGGAACTGTCCCGCCTTTTCCGCGAGGCTGTCCAGAAGGTGACCCGCCGCGAGCCCATCCGCCTCAACGTGCACCTCGTGTCGGATTCGACCGGCGAGACGGTGACCACCGTCGCCCGCGCGGCGCTGGCGCAGTTCGAGGACGTGGAGCCGGTCGAGAACGTCTGGTTCTTCGTGCGCACCCGCGAGCAGCTCGAGCGCATCCTCGCGGTGATCAGCCAGCGCCCGGGGCTGGTGCTCTACACGCTGGTGCAGCCCGAGCTGCGCCACCGGCTGGAGGAGCACTGCCGGCGGCTCGACATCCCCTGCGTGGCGGTGCTGGACCCGGTGGTCCACGCCCTCACGGTGCTGGTGGGAGCGGCGGGACGGCCGCGGGTGGGCCGCCAGCACGCCCTCGACCAGTCCTATTTCCGCCGCATCGAGGCCCTCAACTTCGCCCTGCGCCACGACGACGGCCAGCACGTGGAGGAGCTGGACCAGGCCGACGTGGTGCTGGTGGGGGTCTCGCGCACCTCCAAGACGCCCACCTGCATGTACCTGGCCCAGCGCGGGGTGAAGGCGGCGAACGTCCCGCTGGTGCCCGGCGCGCCCCACATGACGGTGCTGGAGCGGCTCAGGGAGCCGCTCGTGGTCGGCCTCACCATCCGGCCCGAGGTGCTGGTGGAGATCCGCCGCACCCGCCAGCGGATGCTGGGGCTCGATCCCGATTCGGACGGGCGCTACGGGCGCGACTACGTCGACCTCGACGCGGTGCGCCGCGAGATCGTGCAGGCGCGCCGGCTCTATGCCCGGATGGGGTGGCCGGAGATCGACGTGACGCGGCGCTCGGTGGAGGAGACGGCGGCGGCGGTCTACCAGATGCTGCAGATGCGCCGGCGTCCGGATCTGGCCGACCTCGGCCCGCCGCCGGTGATCCCGCCGGCCGACCCCGGCGAGTGAGGGGTCGGCATGGCCGCTCCGTCCGCCCGCCGCGGGCGGCGCCGTCCGCTGTCGACGCTCCTCGGGACTCTCGGCATCCTCGCCGCCGCCGTGCTGGTGGCCTACGGGGGCTACCGCGCCGGCCTCGCCGAGGGCCGCGCCGAGCGCGAGCGCCTTCGCACCGAACTGCAGCGCGCCCGCGAGCAGGTGCGCATCCTCGAGGAGCGCGGGGCCCGCACGGCGCAGCGGCTCGACGCCCTGCACCTCGCCTACCGCGAGCTGGAGCGGCGCTACCGCGAGCGGGCCATCGAGGGGGAACTCGAAGAGGTGCTGGTGCTGCTGCGGCGCAAGCTGGCGGAGGGCGTGCCGCTCGCGCGCCTGCGCTTCCTCGTGGAGAATGCGGCGGTCGAGCGGCGCTGCGGCGAGAGCGAGCGGGCGCGTCTGTACGTGCGGGTGCCGCTCGCCCGCGACCGGCGGGCCGCCGCCACCCTGGCCGGCGGAGTCCTCACCCTCGCGGCGGAGGGCGAGCCCGCGCGCGACGAGGAGGGGCGGCCGGAGGCGTGGTACGATCCCCTGAAGCCGGTGCGGGTGCGCATCCTGCGCCTCGACGGGCGCAGCGAGGAACTGGAGGGCCCGCTTCCGCTGGCCCGCGAACTGCTGGTGGGCAACGCCGTCTACCGGCTGGTGCTGGCGCCCGATCCGCGCCGCGGCTGGCTGGAGGTGACGGTGCAGCGCTGCGACGCCGCGCAGCCGCGCTGATCCCTCCGGCGTCCGCGACCTTGCGTCCGTGCCCGCGCGGTTCCACACAGGAGCAGGGGCGCACATATCAGCGAAAGCTGATGGAGGAGGCAGGGGGATGGCGGCAGCGACCAGGAACGTGCGGCGTGCCGCTCCGCTCGTGGGGGTGCTGGTGGCGGCGTGGTTCGCGGCGGCACCGGGGGCGGCGGCACAGGAAGGGCCGCCGGTCGCGGACCTCAACTCGGCCCTCGCCGAGGCCTACCGCACCAGTCCGGAGCTGGAGGCGGCGCGCGCCCGGGTGCGGGCCGCGGCCGAGCGCATTCCGCAGGCGCTCGCCGGCTTCCGGCCGAGCCTGTTCCTGCGCGGCAGCGTCGAGAGCGTGACGGGTGACGCCGAGACCACCTTCGGCACCCGCAGCCACCTCGACAACACCGCCACCGCCGGGGCGCTGGCGGTCCAGCAGAACCTCTATGCCGGCGGCGGCACCACCGCGGCCGTCCGGGCCGCCGAGGCCGGCTTCGAGGCCGAGCGGCTGCGTCTTCTCGATTCCACCCAGAACGTGCTGCTGGGCGCCGTGGAGGCCTACGTGGCCGTCTGGCGGGACCGGGAGGTGCTGCGGCTGGCCGAGGCCAACCGCGAGCGGCTGCGGCGCCACCTGCAGGCCACCCGCGACCGCTTCCAGGTGGGCGAGGTGACGCGCACCGACGTGGCCCAGGCCGAGGCACGCCTCGAACAGGCGCGCGCCGAGGTGGAGCGCGCCATCGCCCAGCTGCGGGCCTCCGAGGCGAGCTTCCTGCGGGTGGTGGGCCGGCCGGCGGCGGAGCGTCTGGCGGAGCCGCGCATGGTGGCGGAGCTTCCGGCCGATCTCGGCGAGGCGCTGGCGCAGGTGGACGGACACCCGCTGGTCCGGGCCGCCCTCATGGACCTCGAGTTGGCGCGGGCGGCGCGCCGCGAGGCGGTGGCCGGCCTGCTGCCGCGGGTGGATCTCGAGGCGAGCCTGTCGGCGGCCGACGATCCCACCACCCAGCTCGACTGGCAGCGCAGCGCCAGCGTGCGGCTCGGGGTGAGCGTGCCCGTCTGGCAGGGCGGCCTGCAGCACGCCCGGGTGCGCGAGGCGGGGCAGCAGATCCAGGCGGCGCAGCGGGCGGTGGACGCGGCGCGGCGCGAGGTGGCGCGGCGGGTGCGCACCGCCTTCGAGCAGCTCCGGGCCACCGAGGCGGCGATCCGCGCGGTGGAGGCGCAGGTGCGCGCCAACCGCGTCGCGCTGCAGGGGGTCGAGCAGGAGGCGGCCGTGGGCGCACGGACGGTGCTGGACGTGCTGGACGCGGAGCAGGAGCTGGTCCGATCGGAAGTCGATCTGGCCCGCGCCCGGGCGGACCGCGTCACCGCCGCCTACGGGCTCGCGGCGGCGCTGGGGCGGCTGCTGCCCGGCGAGCTCGGGCCGGTGGTCGAGCCCTACGACCCCGAGTTCTACGCGCGGCAGGCGCGCCGGCGGCTGTTCGGGCTGGAATGACGGTCGCCGGGCGGGACCGCTTTCGCACCGGCGCTTACGCTTCCTTAACCGTGGCCGGGCACGCTGCCGGCGGATCCGCAGGATCCGTTGCTGGAAAAACCGGCGAAGCGGAGGACGACGGATGGAGCACATGCGGCTGCGCCGTCTCGCGGCGGCGGCTTCCCTGTTCGCGGTGGCGGCGATCCCGCAGCCCCTCCCGGCGGCATCCGAAACGGGAACCCTGACCGCCCGGGTCGAGGTGGTCTCGACCTGCACGGTGCGCGACGCCGAGATCGACTTCGGCACCTACGTCTCCGGTCAGCAGGACGACGTGGACGCCACGGCGGTGATCGAGGTGGCCGAGTGTCCGGTGGGCAGCGTGCGGCTCGAGCTCGACGGCGGCGGCAGCGGCAACGTGAGGAGGCGCCAGATGCGCGACGGCTCCGGCCACACCGTCGACTATCAGATCTACGCCGACTCCGCGAGGCGCACCGTCTTCGGCGACGGCCGCAGCGGCCGCCCGCTGCAGCTCGATGCGCAGGGATCGGGTCGGGTGACGGTCTACGCCCGCATCCCGGGCGGGCAGGTGGTGCCCGAGGGCGTCTACACCGACACGGTGCGCGTGACCATGAGCTTCTGAGCGCGGAAGCGGGCGGCGATCCGGGGCGTGCCCGGCGGAGCGCGGCGAGCCCGTGCCGCTCGCCGTTCCCGCCCCGACGCTGCAGCCCGGAAGGC
>BEIP01000142.1 GCA_002898955.1 bacterium HR39
GCGGCTCTACGACTGGAGCGGCGGGCTCGTGTGGCTCGCGCCGCGCGAGGCCTGGGCCGGGGCGGGAGCGGAGCTGCGCCGCGCCCTCGAGGGCCGCGGCGGCCATGCCACGCTGGTGCGCGCATCCGAGGAGGTGCGCCGGGTGGAGCGGGTGTTCCAGCCGCAGCCGGCGCCGCTCGCCGCCCTCACCCGCAGGGTGAAGGAGGCCTTCGACCCGAAGCGGATCTTCAACCGCGGGCGCATGTATCCCGATCTCTGAACGGCTTGCAGGCGGAACCTCCGGATGCAGACGAACTTCCGTCCCGAGCAGCTGGCCGATCCCGACGTGCGCGAATCCGAGAAGATCCTGCGCGCGTGCGTCCACTGCGGCTTCTGCACCGCCACCTGCCCCACCTACGTGCTGCTGCGTGACGAGCTCGACAGCCCGCGCGGGCGCATCTACCTGATCAAGCACATGCTGGAGAACGGGCGCGTCACGCCGCGCATCGTCGAGCACATCGACCGCTGCCTTTCGTGTCTCTCCTGCATGACCACCTGTCCCTCGGGCGTGCACTACATGCACCTCGTCGACCACGCCCGGGCCTACATCGAGAAGCACCACCGCCGGCCGCTGCCCGAGCGCCTGCTGCGCCGGCTGCTCGCCACCGTGTTGCCGCGCCCCGCCCTGTTCCGCGCGAGCCTGCTGCTCGGACGCCTCGCGCGACCGCTGGCGCCGCTGCTGCCCGGCCGGCTCGCGGCCCTGGTGGAGCAGCAGCCCCGGCACCTGCCCGCGCCCTCCTGGGCCGACCGGCCGCAGGTGCTGAGGCCCGAGGGGCCGCGCCGCGCGCGGGTCGCGGTGCTGCCGGGCTGCGTGCAGCAGGTGATCGAGCCGGCCATCAACGAGGCGACGGTGCGGCTGCTGCTGCGCACGGGCGTCGAGGTGGTGGTGCCGAAGATCTCCTGCTGCGGCGCACTCGCCCACCATCTCGGCATGGAGGAGGCGGCGAGGCGCACCGCCGCGCGGGCGGTGCGCGCGGTGGTGGCGGCGCACCGGACCGAGGCGCTCGATGCCTTCGTGGTCAACGCCTCGGGCTGCGGCGTGGTGGTGCGGGACTACGGCTTCATGTTCCGTGAGGACCCGGAGCTCGCCGGGGACGCCGCCACCGTCTCGGGCCTGATGCGCGACGTCTCGGAATTCCTCGTCGAACTCGGCCTGCCGGAGCGGGCGGTGGACGTGGACCTCACCGTCGCCTTCCACGCGCCCTGCTCGCTGCAGCACGGGCTGCGGGCGGCGGCGCCGGCCAAGCGGCTGCTCACGGAGCTGGGCCTCACGGTGCGCGAGCCGGCCGAATCCCACCTGTGCTGCGGCAGCGCCGGCACCTACTCCATCCTCCAGCCCGCGCTCGCCCGCCGGCTGCGCGCGCGGAAAAGCGGCCACCTCGCGGCCACCGGGGCCGATCTCGTCGCCACCGCCAACATCGGCTGCCTGGAATGGCTGCAGGGGGCGGACGGCCTGCCGGTGGTGCACGTGGTGCAGCTCGCCGACTGGCTCACCGGTGGCCCGGTGCCCGCCGCCATCGCCCATCTTGCCGACCGCGCGCGCCCGCGCCGGCCGCGGACCGTCGCCGCGCCGGCTTCCCCGCAGGTCGCGGTGTCCTAATGTTGCGTTCGGAACGGCCGGACACGGCTTCGGACCGGCGAAGGGAAGGGCGCCGGTGGCGCGCGAACGCATCGTCGAGATCGGCATCGCCGACAAGAGCCCGGTGGTGCGCACCGGGCTGCGGGCGACGCTGGGCGAGCTCGGCGGCGTGGCCATCGTCTTCGAGGCGGACGACGGCGAGCGCTTCCTCGAGGCCATCGCCCGCTTTCCGGTCGAGGTCGGCGTGATCGGCTGGGAGATGCCGTACATGGGCGGGCGCGAGGTGCTGGAGGCCCTGGCCGCGCGCGGCAACGGTCCGCCCATCGTGGTCTATACCGGAACCCGCGATCCCGAGGCGCCGGCCGAGGCCCTGCGGCTCGGGGCCGCCGCCTTCGTCGGCAAGCACGAGCCGCCCCGCCGCCTGCTGGAGGCGATCCGCGCCGCCGCCGAGGGACGCATGACGTTCCCGCGTATGGACGTGCGGCAGGTGGTGCGCGATCCGCTGGCCGATCTCACCCCGCGCGAGCGCGAACTGCTGCGCGCGCTCGGTGCCGGCCTCACCAACGCCGAGCTGGCCCGCCGCTTCGGCGTGTCGGTCAACACCGTCAAGTTCCACCTGCGCAACCTGTTCGAGAAGATCGGCGCGCGCAACCGGGCGCACGCCGTGGAGATCTACGCGAGGCGCCGTGGCTGAGACGCTGGACTACGACGAGCTGGAAAAGTTCGGGGACCTGGGCGAGGCCTGGTGGGACCCCGAGGGGCCCATGCGGCCGCTCCATCTCCTGCAGCCGACCCGCATGGCGTGGATCCGCGAACAGGCGGTGCGCCACTTCGGCGGCGACCCGAAGGCGCGCCGGCCCTTGGAGGGCCTGCGGGCGCTCGATGTGGGCTGTGGCGGCGGGCTCAGCTGCGAGCCGCTCGCCCGGCTCGGGGCGCGGGTGGTGGGCATCGACCCGGTCCGCCGCAACATCGAGGTGGCGCGCGAGCACGCCCGCGGGGCGGGACTTTCCATCGACTACCGCATCGCCACCGTCGAGGACCTGTATGTGCGCCACGAGACCTTCGATCTGGTCCTGGCCCTCGAGGTGGTGGAGCACGTGCCCGATCCGGCCGAGTTCCTCGGCGAGGCGGCAGGTCTGGTGGCGCCGGGCGGCATGCTGATCCTCTCCACCCTCTCGCGCACCCTGCGCGCGCTGCTGCTCGGGGTGGTGGCCGCCGAGTTCCTGCTGGGCTGGCTTCCGCCCGGCACCCACGACTGGCGGCGTTTCCTGAAGCCCTCGGAGGTGGCGGCCATGCTGCGCGCCCACGGGCTGCTCGCGATCGCCACCACCGGGCTGGTCTTCGATCCGGCCCACGAGCGCTTCGAGCGCTCGCGCGATCTCTCGGTCAACTACATGCTGGCGGCGGTGCGCCCGCCGGAAGGGGCGAAGGCATGAGCGTTCCCGACCCGCGCGGACTGCTGGTGGAGCTCTTCCGCGCCGCGGTGGCGGCGGCCGATCCGGCCCGCGTGGTCCCGCCGCACCTGCCCTCGACACCGCCGCGCGGGCGCACGGTGGTGGTGGGTGCCGGCAAGGCCGCGGCGGCCATGGCGAAGGCCGTCGAGGACCACTTACCCGCTCCCGTGGAGGGGCTGGTGGTCACCCGCTACGGCCACGCCGTGCCCTGCCGGTCCATCGAGGTGGTGGAGGCGGGCCATCCCGTCCCCGACGAGGCGGCACCGGCCGCCGCGCGGCGCATCCTCGAGCTCGTCTCCGCCTGCGGCGAGGACGACCTCGTGCTGGCGCTGATCTCCGGCGGCGGATCCAGCCTGCTGTCGCTGCCGGCGCGGGGGCTGGAGCTTTCGGACCTGCAGGCGGTGAACCGCGCGCTGCTCGCGGCGGGGGCGACCATCCACGAGATGAACTGCGTGCGCCGGCATCTCTCGGCCATCGCCGGCGGGCGGCTCGCGGTGGCGGCCTGGCCCGCGCCGGTGCTCACCCTCGCCATCTCCGACGTGCCGGGCGACGATCCCGCCACCATCGCCTCGGGGCCCACGGTTCCCGATCCCACCACCTGCGCCGATGCCCTCGCCATCCTCGACCACTACCGCATCGCCGTGCCGGAGCGGGTGCGGGCGCATCTCGAGCACTGCGAGGACGAGACGCCCAAGCCGGGCGATCCGCGCCTGTCCCGTTCCACCGTCCGCCTGGTGGCGCGGCCGCTGCAGTCCCTCGAGGCGGCGGCCGCACGGGCCCGCGAGGTCGGTCTCGGCGTGCTGATTCTGGGCGATGCCATCGAGGGCGAGGCGCTCGAGGCGGGACGGGTGCACGCCGGCATCGCCCGCTCCTGCCGCGAGCACGGCCTGCCGCTCGCCCCGCCCTGCGTCCTGCTCTCGGGCGGCGAGACCACGGTCACGGTGCGCGGCCGCGGACGCGGCGGGCGCAATGTCGAGTTCCTGCTGGGCTTCGCCCTGGCGCTGCGCGGGGTGGACGGCGTCTTCGCGCTCGCCGACGACACGGCCGGCATCGACGGCACCGGCGAGGCGGGCGGGGGGGTGGTCACGCCCGACACGCTGGGGCGGGCCCGGGCCGCCGGCGTCGATCCCCGGGCGCATCTGGCCGACAACGACGCGCTCGGCTTCTTCGAGGCGCTCGGTGACGTGCTGATCACCGGCCCCACCCTCACCAACGTCAACGACTTCCGGGCCGTCCTGGTGGTGGCCGGGGCGTGAATCACGCGGATTTGGCGCACATTGCGTCGAAAGGTGCTTGAAACGCCGTGCGAAGCGGTTAGGTGATGCACGTGCGATCAGTCTCCGGACCGGGTCTTCCTCGCACGCGCACCGATCGGCACGATCGTCCGGGAACGGCGGCGAGGGTCCGGAAAGACGCGCGTTCGATCCGTGACAGTCGAGACAGCGAGATCAGACCCGGCTGCGGCGTCCCGGTCCGGAACGCGGTGGAATCGCGTACGATCCCGCCACACGGGCGATCCGCCCACATCGGGAGGTGACAGGACAGCGATGTTTCCCTACCGGCGCGGTGCCAACAGGAAGCGCAGCGGCAAGCAGCGTCGTCGGCGCGAAGGCGGTCGGCGACTTCCCAACAGTCCGCAGGAACTGCTGACGCTGCTGCAGCCGGCCACCAAGGCGCTGGCCCAGGTGCTGGCCGGCCAGGCGAAGCCTTCGGGACAGATCGTGCACGCGCGCAACGTCCTCGCCCAGGCCGAGCGTCTGGTGGCGGAGGGTGCGGTGGACCGCCTGCCGCCCGCGAAGCGCGAGGAGTTCCACGAACAGCTCGCGCGCCTCAAGCTCACCGTCACCGACTACGAGAGCCAGTACGGCGGCGAACAGGGCGCGGTCGAGCGGACGCCCGAGGACGAAGAGGAGGAGCTCGTGGTCGAGGCGGCGCCGCGCCGCGAGGTCTCGGCCGAGAAGCTGCGGGCGCTGGCCCTGGCGCTGGCCGCCAGCACGCGCGC